>NZ_NEXU01000023.1:0-594 GCF_002224105.1 Psychrobacter sp. DAB_AL32B
AGTGAAAGCTGACAACTCAGTACAGTATGACAGCCCAGCTCAGACGAGCGTAACACTAGGTGGAGTAGGAGCCGCAGCGCCAGTCGTGCTAACTAATATTGCCGCTGGTGATCTAAGCACAACCAGTACCGATGCGGTCAATGGCAGTCAGTTGCATGCTACCAACACAGTGGTCAACAAAGGTTTTGGTTTAAAAGCTGCTGATGGCAATACGGTAATGAAACCATTGGGTGAGCAAGTTGAAGTAGTTGGCTCTAACAGCAACATTACCACTAAAGTGATTGGTGGTAAAATTGCAGTTGCCTTAAATAATGATCTAGATTTAGGTGCTACTGGTAGTGTCACAATGGGTAAAGCTGGTTTCTTAGGTTTAGGACCTGTGACTACCGTTAACAGCCTAGGTGTCTTCACAGGTAATGTGCTAGGTAGTACAGCAGTTACTGGTGCAGGTATCAGTTTAAATGGTCCGTTAGGCATTCCTAGTACTACTTTAACGACTAATGGTCTTAATATCATTGGTGGTCCAAGCGTCACTAAATCTGGTATCGATGCTGGTAATAAGAAGATTACTCGAGTTGATGCTGGTGTCGCCCC
>NZ_NEXU01000024.1:0-30578 GCF_002224105.1 Psychrobacter sp. DAB_AL32B
GAGTAGTGCAGATAGTGCCTTACAATCTGTTGTCACTCAGATTGATGGTGTTGCTGTTAAAACTATTACTAAAGCAGACAATACAGCCAACTTCCTCAAAGGTGACAACATTCTGTTGACCCCTGAAAGCGGTGGTATCAAGGTAGCGCTGGCCAAAGACTTAACCGGTCTTAATAGCGTCACGACAGGTAATACTGTGATGAATACCAGTGGCGTCAGTTTCACTGGCAGTACTGTAAACTTAAGCGGCACTGGTCTTAACAACGGTGGCAATCAGATCACAAATGTCAAAGCTGGTACAGAAGATATGGATGCCGTTAACGTTGGACAGTTAAATCTGGCTAATACTACCATTGATAAAGGCTTAAACTTTGGCGGAGACAGTGGTACAGATGTTAACCGTAAGCTTGGTCAAAAGCTCATTGTCAAAGGTGGCGATACTATTAATGCTGATTCAGCAACGAAAAATATCAGTGTCACGGCTAATGGGGATGATACTTTAACGGTCAGACTGGCTAAAGATATTAACCTTGGTGAAACTGGTAGTGTCACCACTGGAAATACTCAAGTTAATAATGCTGGTATTACGTTATATCGTGGTGACAACGGCCAAGTAGTTCTGACCAACAATGGTCTTAACAACGGCAATAATAAAATTACTAACGTTGCTGCTGGATTATTGAGCGCTACTAGTAAGGATGCGGTTAACGGTAGTCAGTTGTTTAAGACTAACGAAGACGTTGCCAAAGGTATTAAGTTTGACCTAAATGGTACAACAAAAACCTATGCATTAGGTGAGGCAATCCAAGTTGCGACTGATGCCAATATTACCACTACTGCTTTTGGTAATGGTGCGAAGTTCGGTCTAGCTGACACTATTAAAATCGGTGGCACTAGCGCAAATGCTGTGTCAATCGACGGTACTGCCGGCATCGTTAAAGGATTGACTAACACAACCTTTGATGCCAGTACAACTTATACCGGTGGTCAAGCAGCGACTCAGGAGCAGTTATCGGGTCTTCAAAGCGGCATAAGCGACACCTTCGATAAAGGTATCTCGTTTGGTGGCGATAACGCGCCAACGACCATCAAGCGTAAGCTTGGTGAAAAAATTATCGTCAAAGGTGGAGTAAGTGATCCTACAAAGCTAACGGATAGTAATATTGGCGTTATCGCTGATGGTACTGATACTCTGACAGTGAAATTGGCAAAAGACTTAACTGGACTTAACAGTGCAAGCTTTGGCAATGACGTTATGATTTCATCCAATGGCTTAAGAGCAGGGACTACCGTAATAAATACTGGTGGCGTCAGCTTCAGTGGTAGTACAGTAAGCTTAAGTAGCAGCGGTCTTAACAATGGCGGTAATGTTATTACCAATGTTGCACGAGGTGAAGCAACTACTGATGCTGTTAATGTTGGACAGTTAAACGAAGTCAAACAAAGTGCAGCTGATGCTAACAAAGGCTGGAATGTCAGTGCCCAAGGAGCAAATACCAGCACAGTGAAACCAAGCGATAAAGTCGACTTAAACAACACAGACAACAATATTACGGTCTCTAAAACAGCAGAGAGTAATAATGTTAGCTTTAATTTAAGTAAAGACATCGCGGTAGATAGCGTAAAAACTGGTGATGCTACGATGAATAGCAGTGGTCTAACTATCGCAGGTGGTCCTAAGTTTACCAAAACGAGTATTGATGCTGGTGGTAACAAGATCACCAATGTTGCTAATGGTGTTGTTGCGTTTGAAAGCAAAGACGCAGTGAATGGTGGACAATTGCAAGAGGTTATCACTGGTATTCAATCAGATGCAGCTGTATTAGCTTTAGAAATGGGCGCTGGACTTAACTTTAACGCTGATAGTGGTTCTGTTATCAACAAAAAAGCTGGTTCCAATCCACTTAGCTTTAAAGGTGGTAATAACATTACCACCACATCAGAAGGCAGTAGTATTAAGTTCGACTTGAATGGCAATATCAATGTAGAGAGCGTGACGACTGGTAATACGACGGTTAATAATAGTGGTGTTACTATTAAAAATGGCCCAAGTATGACAGCCGCTGGTATCTATGCAGGTAATGCCGAAACGGCCCCAAGTATGACGGCAGCCGGTATCAATGCTGCTGGCACTAAGGTAACTAACGTTGCTGATGGCATGGCACCTAGAGATGCGGTTAACTTCGGGCAATTAGACGCTGTTAGTAGAGGTTTAGGTAACAGCATCAATGAGCTAGGTTATAGAGTTGATGAAGTTGAAGATGACGCAAATGCGGGTATCTCAGCAGCCATGGCAATGTCTTCATTGCCCCAAGCCTACATCATAGGTAAGTCAATGATAGGCGGTGGTATTGCAACGTATAATGGTGAGAGTGCCGTCGCTATCGGCTTCTCTAAGTTATCTGATGATGGACGTTGGGTTATGAAGTTAAATGGTACTGCGGATACCCAGGGGAACGTAGGTGCTGCAATTGGTGCAGGTTTCCATTTTGACTAAACGATCTAAGCCAGATAATAATCAAAACTGTTAGTTAAACACAAAAAAGTAAGGCATCAGATGCCTTGCTTTTTTAATGGTGAACGATTAAACGCTAAAAACAAGTGACAGGGTATAGTGTACTGGCAATAATTTCTGTCGTATATTGGATCCATTTTAAAAACGATACAGTGCTATTGACTATAATTTTTTCTCGCTTGCTTTTCGTAGGCGTGACAAAGGCTGCAAAAAATTTATAGTCAATAGCATGTCATTACAATCGTATAGCTTTTATTTTGAACTGACTATAGTATCACCAAGAAATATTTGCTTTTAAATTATAAACTATTGTTAGCACGTTATAAAAAACTTAAGTGCCTATTTTAAAACTTAAGCTAACCAGCTTGTTTTTTATTGTAAAGTTGTTAATATGCTGCAATGAATTTTATTGTTAGTTTCGTATCAAACCCTTCGCTATGGTGAGGTTTGATTTTAATATGGAAGTTACTAGGAAAAAAGGTATGACATCAATTAATCATGAAGGTCGCGTACTGCACGACGGTTTAAATAAAAAAATCATGTCTGCTGATGAAGCAGCGGCATTTATTAAAAATGATATGAACGTCGGCATGAGTGGTTTTACTGGGGCGGGTTATCCTAAAGCCATACCAGCAGCACTTGCCAAACATATGGAAGCTGCCCACGCTCGCGGTGAAGAATTTCAAATTGGCTTACTGACTGGCGCATCTACTGCAACTGAATGTGATGGCGTATTGGCTGAAGCCAAGGGCATCAAATGGCGCACGCCGTATCAGTCAGAGCCTGCGCTGCGTAAACAAATTAACGCCGGTGAAGCGTATTATTTTGACATGCATTTATCGCATGTAGCTCAGCAAAGTACTATTGGATTCTACGGCGATATGCATATGGCTGTCGTCGAAGTATCAGGTATTTTACCAGATGGTCGCCTGATTCCTTCGACCTCAATTGGTACGAGTAATGCATGGTTAGAGAATGCTGACCAAATTATCTTAGAAGTCAACGCTCAGCAAAGCTTAATGTTAGAGGGTATGCATGATGTTTATAACGACATTGGTATGCCACCTAACCGTAAGCCTATTCCATTAGTCACGCCAGGCGGACGTATTGGTGTTCCATACTTACATTGTGATTTGGATAAAGTCGTGGCGGTTGTTTTAACCGACTCACCAGACCGCAACAGCAAGTTTGCTGATCCCGATGAATGCTCAAACAAAATCGCTAGCCATATCATTGATTTCTTCCATGATGAAGTTGAAAAAGGCCGTCTACCTGCTAACTTATTGCCTATCCAATCAGGTGTAGGTAACGTGGCTAATGCAGTACTAGCAGGATTACAGCACAGCTCGTTTGAGCAATTGACCGGCTATACTGAAGTATTACAAGACGGTATGTTAGACCTCATCATGTCTGGCAAAATGACCATGGCGTCTGCCACTGCACTGTCATTAAGCCCAGATGCACTAGAAACGTTTAATGCCAATCTTGAAGAGTTACGTGCTCGTATTGTGTTGCGTCCACAAGAGATTACCAATCACCCTGAAGTGGCGCGTCGCTTAGGGGTATTGGCAATTAATGCCATGATCGAGTGTGACCTTTATGGTAACGTCAACTCAACCCACGTCATGGGCACTAACATGATGAATGGCCTCGGCGGTTCAGGTGACTTTGCCCGTAACGCTTACACCTCATTCTTTGTATCGCCATCAGTAGCAAAAGATGGTGCTATCTCTTGTATCACACCAATGGTATCGCATCATGACCATACTGAGCATGATGTCATGGTCATTGTGACTGAGCAAGGTTTGGCTGACTTGCGTGGTCTTGCGCCGCGTCAACGTGCCCAAGCGATTATCGATAACTGTGCGCACCCAGATTATCGTCCGATGTTGCAGGATTACTTCGATCGCGCCTCTAGCACAGCAGGTATGCAAACGCCGCATATTCTTAATGAGTCGCTATCATGGCATCAACGTTATGTCGAAACAGGCGATATGCGCATCAAGTAAGTGTATAACGCTGTAAGTTTATAAAGCCATTCAACACAAAACACCGCTTGTCTGTTGTCAGATAAGCGGTGTTTATATATATAGGTTAGTCGTACGTAAGCGATGGTTTTAATAACTTAATTATGAGTGTTCAAATACTCAATCAACGGCTTAATACCAGAATCCGCCACACCAATTCCTTGCGCCACCAAGCGTCCTTCTTTATCCAAAACAGAAATCAGATTAGAGTGGTTAATATCGCCATTAGCAGCAAATTGATATTTAATATTTAGGGTGTTGGCAAGCATACGGGTACTGGCTTCATCACTACGAATCAAGCGCCAATTATCACCGAGCTCATTGTGTTCAGCAAAGTTTTTCATCACCTCAACGGTATCACGCTCAGTATCTAATGTGGCCAGTAAAAACTCAGTTTGTGCGCGTACTTCAGGCGTCATCTCCTTATAAATCTGCTTCATAGATTGAACCAAAATAGGACAAGTATGCTGACAGCTGGTATACGCCATCACCACCACTTGGTTTTTACCCTGAAGCTTATCAAGCTCAAAAGTATTGCCATTGTGGTCTGTCCAGTCGCCGCCCACCTGATAAATAGAGTAATCTTGCCCCAATGCTTCTGCAGGTTGTTGTGAATTCATGTCTTTATGATCCATGTCATTCATATCGTCATGAGCCATTACTGCAGGCTTAGAGTTAGCTCCAGACTTGGACTCAGTCTGTGTATCTTGTACAGCAGCCACTTCATTAGCGTCAGGATTACTACAAGCCAGTAAAGTAATACATAGCCCGCCAGCTAAAGTCAGCTTGATAGCATGAACCAATGGGTGAGTGGTGCTGTTTTGCCTGGTTTTTATTGTTTTCATAAGACAGTCCTTAAAAGCAATTAAATTCATTTTAAAATAGCGGCTAAATTAGCGTTTTAATACTCACTATTTTAGATAAAAGGTCTATCTGGCTGTTTACTTGCCAGCTTTATAAATCAATCGCGCAACATTAATCACTAGCACAGCGAAAGCCAAGACTACTAATGGTATATTTGGCTTCTAAGCTTGAGCGAAAGCCATAACGCATAAAGGCGGCATAGTCGCTTGGGTCGACGGCACCCGTAGCGCCAGATCCGCAAAACATCTGTTGGTTTAGGTTGCTGTCTGAGCGTGATTCGCCAGTGACTAAGCTATTGTTAAAATTCTCTGTCCATTCCCAAATGAGACCATGCAAGTCCTTGACGCCCCAATAGTTAGCAGGGCTTTGTCCGACATCAGCAAGTTGGTCTTTATTCCCAGCAGATTTGCCATACCAGTCCAGTATGCGCTGGTTATAACCAGCCTCTAAACTGCCATTTTTATTGGTAGTAGAAGCTTGTGCCACATATTCCCACTGCTCAACTGTGGGTAAGCGCTTGTTTTGAGAACGGCAATATTGATTGGCGGCATACCACGACACATTCACCACAGGCTTGCGAAAATCAGATTTTTTAGGCACAGAAATATCTTTTGTGTTTAGCCAATGCTTTAAGTAATTGGAATCTGCAAAGATGGGTGCGATAGCATGTTTTCTAAACTTCGGATTTGTTTTTAAAAACTGATAGAACTGTATATTGGTAACCGGTAATTCATCTATTTTAAATCTATCCACTGCCACTAAGGGCGAGTTTTTGCTCAAGTATAAAGGGCGGTAAGTACCCGGCTGTATCGCTAGTTCTTTTGCTTGCGCTTGCGTACTCATGAATCCAAAGTCTGTTGTTAGCGTCAGCGCACTGACGACCAATAACAACGCGAAAGAACGAGCATAAGCGGTTATAGTTTTGCAGCTTTTAGTGATGCGAGTAGAGGACATAATTAACCTCCTAGTTGCCCTAAAAAGGGCGGGGCGTATAGCGATCAATCAAGTAGTCAATAAAGCCGTTAGTCAATATAAAGAGTCTTATTTTCAAGGCTATATTTTGAAAACTTTATTTATAGTGACGGTGGAAAACCCTTACTGAGTCTGGCACCGCTTTCGACTTGACGATAAGATACTCGATTATCTACTTAAAAAACCAATCAGATTTATTGACGAGCCGCTTTAACCTCTTCAGGTGTGGTTTCGCCACCCTTATTACCCCAGCTATTCATGATATAAGTCACAACGTTAGCAACTTTCTCATCATCTAAAGCAACGGCTGGCATGACACTGTCATACTCTTGACCATTGACGGTGATTTTACCGCTTAAGCCATTTAAAATAGCACTGATGGCACGTTTGGGGTCTTTATTTAAATAGTCTGATTTGGCCAGTGGTGGAAAGGCTTTTGGCACACCAGTACCATCAGGTTGGTGACAGGCTGCACAGTTACTGGCGTAAATTGACTCGCCCATTTTAATTCTTTCTTGTTTGTTTGCAGCGACTACTTTTGGTGCAGGTGCATCATTCTTGCCAATACTCTGAGCGGCTGAACCTTCTGGTAAATAGACAGTTTCACGTACTTTTCCAGAGTAGATTCTTGGATCTTCAGGGCCTTCGACATTAATGATACCTAGCGCACCTTTATTGAATGCTCGGAAAATAGAATGGTCGACTATCACCAACTCACCCGGTACATCTACTTTGAACTGAGTAATGGCTGCGCCACCTGCCGGGATAAGCGTGGTTTGCACATTATGGTTTTCAGCTGAGCCGCCTTCCATATTGACCTTATCAAAAATTTCACCGATAACGTGAAATGACGATACTAAGTTAGGGCCACCATTACCGACAAATAAACGAACCGTTTCGCCAACTTTCGCTTGTAGCGAGTTTTCACCAGTTAGCGCGCCAACTGAGCCGTTAAATAGCACATAGTCAGCATCTTCTTTGACGGCTTTTCCCATATCAAAAGGTTGTAAGCCTTTATCGCCATAGTCACCTTTGGTATAGAAATCGCCTTGCATGACATAAAATTCACGATCAACTTTTGGTAAGCCTTCTTCTGGCTCGACTAAGATTAAACCATACATCCCGTTGGCAATATGCATCCCAACAGGCGCTACGGCACAATGATAGACGTACAAACCAGGCTTTAAGGCTTTAAAGTTGAATTCTGATGTATAGCCTGGAGAGGTGAACGAAGAAGCTGCACCGCCTCCTGGACCAGTCACTGCGTGTAAGTCAATGTTGTGCGGCATTTTAGAGTCAGGATGGTTGGATAGATGAAACTCAATTTCATCCCCTTGACGAACCCGTATAAATTGTCCTGGCACCTGCCCACCAAATGTCCAGAAGTTATACTCGACGCCATCCGCTAAACGCATGACCTTTTCCACGGTTTCCATTTTTACGATCACTTTTGCGGGATAATCGCGGTCGATGGGAGGCGGAACTTCAGGAGCATGGGTGATAATGGCATCAATAACGGGCAATTCACCGTCTTTAGTGTTCTGAGCCTTGTTGTCATTTTCGGCTTGTGTGTTTTCGGCACTGGTCGCATTAGTCTGTTCAGGGTTTGATTTATCGCAACCAACCATACCTGCTGTACTCAACGCTAACAAGCAAGCTAGGGCCAGTTTAGAGTAAGTAGGGGATTGATGTTGAGCGAATGTTGAATTGAAAAGACGCATAATGCTCTCCAGTAATTAAAAATAAGTGGCTTATTTAATAAAGCTCGATTTTTATCGGTCTTTGGCATCCTAACACTAATTTTGCAAGAAGCATAAATTAGGAATTAGATAACGAACTTATAAATTGGCTTCCATAAAATTCATTTTAAATGAATGTTTAAATATAAGCGAATACTTTCTGTAAGATTTGTTTACTTCTTTTATACTGATGAGTTATTAATTTATATATGAATTTGTGCAGTTAAGGAGGTTAGAAAATACATTGTAGTAAAGCTTTATATTCTGTGATTAAAGATAATAATTGCTATGATGTTGGAAGTAGGTTGGGGCTCTAACTATAAATCGCCTGAAAACCAATAAAAAAGCCTGTCTTAATATTAAGACAGGCTTTTTGTTAAATATTTCTGCTATTCAGCTATTAGTAACAATAAAAGAGATAGCACTCATTGAGGATAAAAAAACCCTATCAAAATTTTGTAAATCAAAGGCTTATAAAATAAAGCCTCATAAATCAAGACCTATGAGGGGTAAATGACTAACGGCTAGTAAAAAGTATGGTTCTTAAGCCGTTGCTTGTAGGCTGGTTAATAGTTACCTTGCTATCTAAGATATCGCCTCGATTATTTATTTTATAGCATTCTGATGAAGTGCCATCGGGATCATTGGCGAGAAGTAGGTTCTGCGAGGTTTCTATACAGAACCATGCAGTATTATTGGTATCTCTTGTCAAAGACCAGTCTTGTTTATACGTGCCTGTTTTTTTACGTTTGCTGCTGTCAGCATATATATCTTCCGTCAGCAATTGGCTAGAGCTGCCAACGGTTGCCATCTTAGGAATAGTCGTCGTCTGAGTGGCTAGCGAATACTCACCTGAGCTGTCGGTGAAGCCGTGGAATATCAATGGATTTAGAGTAAAGTAGTTGATTACAACTGACTGATCGGTGATTTGGTTATTCGTTTTATTAATCGTGTTTACTTCAGCACCTTGCACAGATTTATTGTTGAATACCATACTGCCTTTAGGTGTGATTGTAATGTCTGCTGAGGCACTTTGATTGCCCACCGTCGCCACTAAACTTTGGCTGCGTGCTTTGGTATAGATGTTGAGCATGGTTGCTTCAACGGGGTATTGGGTGACGATATTGTTTTGGTTATTATTGCCAGTCGTGCCACCATTCATACCGCCAGCACAAGCGCTTAAACTTAGTGCTACTGCGCCGCATAATGCTAATTTTTTCATGGTTTAATTCCTCAGTTTATTGAAATAGTCATACAAATATCTACTATAGTCGAATTTTTAAGCGATGGCATCTGCTGTGTATCCTTGACCCTGTTATTATTACATCACTATAACAACCAATGATTTTTCAGAAATTTAAGCCATATTTAAAAAGAGTGTTTTAAAGAGAGTTATCTAAAGATTAGCATAGCTAAATGTTTTTGCTAATTTAAATGCCTTTTAAAAATGTCAGTAACGTCTCTTTTTGCGCGGCAGGCAATTGCCTAAAGCGTGTTTTTGCTCCTTCTGCTTCACCGCCATGCCAAAGTATCGCTTCAGTTAAACTGCTGGCGCGACCATCGTGTAAAAATCGCGCTTCTGGGTCACGTGCCACAATGCCAATACCCCATAATGGTGGTGTGCGCCATTCAAAGCTTTCTGCATTTTTTTCTTTAACCCCATCATCAAGCGCTGCACCCATATCATGAAGTAATAAATCGGTATAGGGATAAATGGTTTGCTGTGAGAGTAGTGGAAAGCGAATACTATCACCAGTTTTTTGCTTTGGGTTATGACAGCTGGCACAGCCGACTTGGTCAAATAGCTGAGCACCTTTATTAAAGGTTGATATATTGACCAATCGACGCTCAGGAACCGCAAGCGCTGTCATAAAGTCAGTGACTGCATCTAAGCTGCTGTCAGAGACTTCTGGGCTACCGCCATTTGGTGCTGTCCAACAAATGGGCTGATTAACGGTACAATTGGGATCCATAAATACCGAAGTAGTCAAACCCATATCTTGCGACATAGCATTAGCATTTTGGGTGCGCAGACTTGAATTAATAGCTTTCCAGCCAAAGCGTCCAATCCGTTGTTGGGTGCCATCATTAACCCAATGTACGCGACCACTGACACCGTCTTTATTGCTATCATTAGGGTCAGCCGCCGCGATAATATTAGCCTCAGGAATCAGATCCAGTAAGCCCATACCGACCAGCTGTGGCGAGATACGTCCGCTGATAGCGGTATCGCTTAAAGGCTGACTCATCTCGGTTGGGGTGAAATTAAATGTTATACCGGCAGGTTTATTGTCCGTACTAGCTGTTATAACATAGCGCATATTACCTTCGGTCGCGATGCTAGGCTCAATGCTTTGATGCTGCATTTGCTCGCCGTAATAAGCATGAGCGGCACCTTGTTTGTCGCCCAGTCTGAATAAAATAGCGTCGCTTAGCTCGCCATTAATGGCATAGATAGGCTTACGTCCTTCTGCGCTATGGCATTGAGTGCAAGCATTAGCATTGAACAATGGTCCCACGCCATCAAATAGCACGCGACCTTGATTGGCTGGCGCCCATTCGGTGATAAATAACTCACGTCCTGGCGAAACGCTGCCTAAAGCACTGCTTGGCAGATTGGGCATGATTTGTAAGAATGGACGCGATATATCCGCAGAGATCGTGGCGCTGCCGCCTGCTGGTAGCCAATTAGTATCGGTTTCTGGTTCTTCAGGTTTGGTTGGTGGAGTAGGGTTACTAGGTGGATTGGGCGGATTAGATACGTTGTCATTTGAGCCATCTGAGCCGCCGCAAGCACTCAGTATTAAAGCGGTGCTTAAGCTGAGCAAGGTACGGCGCACAACCGGTAATAATGAAGTTGTTAAAGCAGCAGGTGGTTTTAAAAATAAGGACATGGGTTACCTAAGGATACGATGGCTAAGTAATAAGTTAAAATGAGTAAGCATAAATGTTAAGTAAAAGGGCAACACAATTTATGTCGCCCTTTTTAACTATTATTTTTCTTTATAAATATCAGTTATTTTGATGAAAGCAACTAAGCCATTATTGGTTATAGCTGACTTGGTAAATTAACGGGTATAGGGGTGTTGTACATCCAGATATGAGCAGCATCTTTACTACCTAATGAACCCTCAAAGCTCCATCCCCATGTAAATAAATCACCATTTTTAGCAGGTGTACTATGGTCTTGATTGAGCGGTTTCTCTTGAGCGATGAGATGCATGGCTCCCATTGCCATATTACTGATATTCTTTAAGTTAGGTAGCTTGTTCGTTGGTTCATCCAGATCGTCATAAACCGTTTTGCCTTTGCTATCTGTTTCACCAAACATACCCCACGCATAAAGAAGGCCATCTGTCGATGAGCCATTACTCGATGCGACCTTGTCTAATAGCGCATAGCTCGCATTGCCATTAGCATAGACACGGCGAATATCTTTATCAGCAAACCATGGCAGTTTGGTTGGCGTGGTAACGGT
Source organism: Psychrobacter sp. DAB_AL32B (assembly GCF_002224105.1). NCBI lineage: Bacteria > Pseudomonadati > Pseudomonadota > Gammaproteobacteria > Moraxellales > Moraxellaceae > Psychrobacter > Psychrobacter sp. DAB_AL32B. The sequence continues at coordinate 11,596 of NZ_NEXU01000024.1, forward strand.
ATTTGCCCATGCTTTTTCAGTACCACTAAATAGCTCGCCGTTGTAACCTACTTGGCTGGTTGCATTCAATCCCCAAGCGTAAACAGATTCTTTGTTGGTTAATGCCAAGACATGGTCGCGTCCAGCGGCAAGCTGGGTTACCTTTTCTTTTTTTATTTCCTTTTCCGCTTCTAGGCCTTGAGCTATATTAGCGTCAGCCGGATTGGTGTTAATTACATTAATAAGGACAGGCGTTGCGTTGATATTGATGCAATTATTGACTTTATTACATTCTTGACCACGCCCAAGGTTGGCATAAGCGTCGCTGCCCCAACCCCAAACCTGACCTTTATCGTCTAAAGCATAAGAGCTGCTTGCACTAGCAACCACTTGTACAATGTGCCCAACACCGTCTGACGCTGAAAAGTCGACTTTGACCGGTGTACTGCTGTCTATAGACGTGCTATTGCCAAGCTGACCTTGTCCGTTGGCACCAAACGCCCAGACATTACCATCTTTGGTGAGCACCAAATTGTGCTTATAGCCAGCCGCTACCATCACAGCATTCTCAATACCCGCAATGGCACCGATATCAAGACGGCAGTCAGCCGTTTTACTACAGTCGTTACGACCTGTGCTGCCGCGCCCTAATTGCCCAGAAATATCTTCACCCCAGCTATAAACCAGCCCCTTATCATCAATAGCAAGCGAGTGGTTTTGATTAAACTTAATAGAAAGCAAGTTATTTGGCGCACTGTTCATGAGCATTGGTGTATTTGGATGTCCCATGGTATCGGCTATTTTGCTTGTCAGTACGAGACCTGTTTGACCATAGTTATTACGACCCCAACCATAAAGTTGTCCATCACGTAGGGCACCGGTATGTGAGCCACCGGCGGCGATCGTATCGCCCAAATAGATAGTTTTGGTTGAGCGCATGATATTGCCAGCATTGTCTGTAGCTTCTAAGGTAATTGTATTGCTACCAAGGTCTAATAAAATCCGATCGCTAAAATAACCATCTGTATCAACCTTTAATAATTGGGCTGATTTTTTGTTTAAAGCGTAAGTTAATGATTTGATACCGCTACTATCTTGCACTTGACCCGAGACAAACATTGCCGCGACAGCGCTATCGCCAGTAGAAAAGTTACTATCGGTCGTTAATAATGGCGGTGTCCCATCAATGATTTCTGTAGTAGTGTCAGAATCATTGCCACAAGCAGTGAGAATCAAGGTAGCGGTAACGAAAGCGACTGCTTGAGTGAGATGAGATAAACGCATAAAAGCCTCAATAGATCATCAATAAAAGGAAGGTAATAGCAATGCCAATCTTAAAAATAAGGATACATAGCAAAATAGCAGTAACGATTATTGCGAATAATATTACAAATGATAATTATTATCAATATATAAATAGGGGTGATAGCAATGGGAACGGTTTAACTACGTGCTATTACTGACTGCTGGCATTACTATCAGTGAATGCTTGCATTGCTTTTATTCTAATAATGCGTGGGGTAGGTGAGCTTTTATCAATAGCTAATAACAACGCTAAAACTGAGTCACATATAAAGGTATGGGGTGTGGCGAGGATGATTTTTGCGAAATCTATACTACAAAGCTCATGAGGAAGCGACGTCGCACGTTACCGTAATTTTGCCATTTGCCATTTGCCATTTGCCGTTGCCATTTTCAATTGAGCATGGTTAGTAGTAAGATAATAGCCCTCATTTCAAACTTAAGTGGTTACCATAAATACCCATGACTTCTTCACTTCATCGCCTGTATTCTTTTCGTCGCTGTCCTTATGCCATGCGCGCCCGTCTAGGACTCTTGTTCGCCGAGTTACAAGTGGAGCTGCGAGAGATAGTATTGAAAAATAAACCCGCCCAGATGCTAGCAATTAGCCCGAAAGGCACTGTGCCTGTTTTACAGGTTTTTGATGCTACTGTGGATGCTATTGTAGATGGTGCAGTGATTGAAGAGAGCAGGGAGATAATGACGTGGGCGCTTGAGCAACAAGATCCGCAAGGGCTTTTGGATACAAAGTTTTTACATCAAGCCAATGCTCTGATCAAGCAAAACGACAATGAATTTAAACATTGGCTAGATCGCTATAAATATGCCGACCGTCATCTTGAAATGACCCAGACAGAGTATCGGCAACGAGGTGAAGTATTCTTGCAGGTATTAGAAAAACTATTGGCTAAAAATAAGTATTTGCTGGGCGATAGTATTAGTATCGCCGATATTGGCATCATGCCTTTTGTCCGCCAATTCGCCCATGTCGATCGCGATGTTTTTTACAGCTTACCTTACCCCAATTTACAGCAGTGGCTACAACACTGGTTGGAACACCCCCTCTTTCTACAAGCTATGATTAAATTTAAACCGTGGCAAGAAGGGGATGACGTGATAGTTTTTCCTGCCTCTTTAAACGACCTCAATTAGTGATATGATAAAAGCCTCGTTTTAAACTTAAGAGGTTACCATGACCGTTGATCTCAATAGCCGTTACGGCTTAACTCCTGCACATAGCGAAGTGGTAGAAGCATGCAAAATTATCGAGCCGTGCGACACCTTAGATATGGGTTGTTCGAATGGGCGTAATGCTCTGTACCTTAGCCAAAACGGATTTAACGTTACCGCGATAGATGCTAACCCCAGTGCTATAGATATGCTGAAAAGCATCATTAATGAAGAAGGTCTGACCAATATTAAGGCTGAAGTGTACGATATTAATCGTGCAAGCCTTGATGCGGATTATGGATTTATTTCCTGTACGGTAACCTTAATGTTTCTTGATCCGGCTCGTGTTGACGCTGTTATTGCTGACATGCAAGCGCGTACTTTGCCTGCTGGTTATAACCTGATTGTTTGTGCTATGAGTACGGCACAGTACCCATGCCCAGTTAATTTCCCATTTACCCTAAGCGCAGGACAACTGCGCGACGCTTATGAAGGATGGGAGCTGATTAAGTACAATGAAGACCTAGGTACGATGCATAATGGCGCGCAATTACAATTTGCGACTGTGCTGGCACGTAAGTCCAGTTAGCCAATAAATTTTGACAACGTTAAGTAATTGAAGTTCATTAATTAATTAAAAAAAGGTTGCTAGTGCTATATTAGCTATAGCGTTTGCAACCTTTTTTGTATGACTAAATCGGGTCGCTACAATTATAGTAGCGTCTGCTTGGATTTTACTAATACTATTGTTAATACTTACAACAAATAGTTCTCCTGAACATACGAAATACACAGCTCATAAAAGGCTTGGGCAGGTGGAGAGATAGATTTATTGGCCAGTTTAAAGATACCAATTTGTCTGTTTAAAGAAGGGTCAAGTAAGTTTATCCAGATCAGTTCGGGTTCATTAGCAGGGAAGGCGAGTTTCGGTAAGGTCGTGATACCCAAATCGTTTCTCAATAATGAAAACAATGAGGTGATGTTTTCTACCGTGTAGCGAGCCTTGCGATTGAGCACTTCTGCGGGTGTATTCTCAAGTAGTCTACAGGTGCCATTATAAATAAATGGCTGCGTTAAGAGTTGTTGCCATTTCAGCCCTTTTTGTACTTCACTTTTTGACGGCTTTGATAGCTGCTCTGATAAACGATTTAGCTCGTTGCTTTTAAGACAAACTACCCCGATAGGATCTGATATGAGCAGGGTAAAATCAATCTCTTTTTCGTCGATACTGGTGCAATTCCCTAATGCCAAATCTACTTCACCCGTAAGCAAGCGATTCGCCACTCCCACCGCATTATCATCTATTAAGACGATTTCGATATCCGGATATTTCTTTGAATAAGCGACCAAGACGCTAGGCAGTAGCTTGGTGACCAATGATGGCACGCTGGCAATTCTTATCTTTCCTTTGTCCCCTGATGCTATGGCTTGTAAATCATCTTCTAATGCTTGATAGACACTGAGAAATTGCTGGATTTTGGGTACACAACCTTCTCCAAAAGCTGTCAGCGTCGCCTTATTACCAACTTCAAACAAACGCTGATCTAGCGTCTTCTCAAGCTCCTTTATTGATGCCGATATTGCGGCTTGTGAGCGATTGGCACGATTGGCAGCCGCGCGAAAGCCGCCTTCTTCTACCACGAATAAAAAATGTCGTAACTGCTGTAATTTCATAGTGGTTAGCGCCTTTATGCTTGCTGATATTACAAGAAATAAGATAACTTCAGATGATAGATTAAATCTATCATATTTAATATTTAATTGGTTAGATTTATCGTATTTAAATAGGTAGCATAAGGGTTATGACGTAAAGGACTGACGAAATACTCTTCTTAAAGGATAAACCACATGACCACTCACTCAACCAAACAAGCCGTAAAAACCTCACTATATGCATCCAAATCGCCCCTTGAATGGGCAGTGACTAATAACGGTACATTGTATACCGCGCAGATTCCTATCGATGGCAATGGTGAAGTGGTCGCTGGTGGTATCGAAGCCCAAACTCGCCAAACCCTCGAAAACCTGAAACACACTTTAGAATGTGCCAATGCCAGTATGGATTCAGTATTACAGGTGCTCATCTATGTCACGGATCGCGAATATCTAAAAACGGTCAATCAAGTTTATGCTGAATACTTCACCGCACCTTATCCAAATCGAGCAGCCTTAGTCATATCAGGGCTGGCGCGCGAGGAAATGCTGGTTGAATTGGTTGTCTATGCTGCTGTACCTTAAGTGCTCATTTATAAGTTTTTATTGATTTTATGACTCAAATCTATTGTATTTTTTATTTAAATAAACTCACTCGAAATTGTTATCAAGGATATTTTTATGTCAACTCAAGCGTTCAAACAAGACCCAAACAAATCACTCTATATTAATGGTGAATGGCAAAGTGGTACAGATACGATTTCTAATATTAACCCGTCTGATGTTACGGAAACTATCGGTGATTTTGCTCAAGCCAGCAGTGACCAAGTACAAGATGCCATTGCCGCTGCTCGTCAAGCTCAGCCAAAATGGGAAAAAACGCCCATGGAAAAAAAGCAATCTATCTTGCAAGCGATTGGCGATGAGATGATTGCGCGTTGTGATGAACTAGGTACTCTGCTATCACGTGAAGAAGGTAAGCCGTTTGCGGAAGGTCGCGGCGAGATTTATCGTGCTGGTCAATTCTTTCATTATTATGCTGCCGAGGTATTACGCCAAATGGGCGACCTTGCTGACTCGGTACGCCCTGGTGTGAAAGTTGAAGTGACTCGTGAAGCAGTCGGTGTCGTCGCTATCATTTCACCTTGGAACTTCCCAACCGCTACTGCTGTATGGAAAATTGCACCAGCATTAGCCTATGGTAATAGCGTTATTTGGAAGCCTGCGAATTTAACCCCAGCGAGTGCCGTTGCGTTGGCGGAAATTATACACCGTCAAGGATTGCCAGAAGGTACATTTAACTTAGTGCTTGGTGGCGGCTCATCAGTTGGTGATGCGTTGATTAATTCAAAAGACATTGATGCGGTTAGTTTTACTGGTTCAGTAGCGACTGGTCGCAAAGTTGCTGCGGCAACCGCGCCAAACTTTGTCCGTTGCCAGTTAGAGATGGGCAGTAAAAATGCTTTAGTCATCGCGGATGATGCTGACTTGCAAGTCGCCATTGATGCCGCTGTTGCTGGTGCGTTCGGTGGTTCAGGACAGAAATGTACTGCATCTTCACGATTGATTGTTATGGACGGTATTCATGATGCTTTCGTTGATGGCGTTATTGCAAAAATGAAAACCTTGAAAGTCGGTCATGCGCTTGATGACGGTATCTTTATGGGTCCAATCGTTGATGACAAGCAGCTTGCATCGAATATGGATTGGATTGAAAAAGCCAAGCAAGCCGGTGCCAATTTAGCCTTTGGTGGTGAGCGTTTAGACATGCCACATGACGGTTATTATATGTCGCCTACCTTGTTCACAGAGACCGACAACAGTTGGGATATCAACCAAGAAGAAGTATTTGCACCACTTGCTTGTGTCATGCGTGTGCAGAACTTGGAAGAGGCGATTGCCATGACCAATGACACGCGTTTTGGCTTAACTGGCGGCATTATTACCCAAAGCTTGCGGAATAGCGCGATGTTTAAAGAGCAAGTGCAAGCAGGCTGCGTCATGGTCAATCTAGCAACAGCGGGTACCGATTATCATGTGCCATTCGGTGGTCGTAAAGAGTCAAGTTTTGGTCCACGCGAACAAGGAACGTATGCCAAAGAGTTTTATACCATTGTTAAAACCGCTTATCAAAAAGCGTACTAGAAGCGGATTAAAAAGGATGATAGCCGCAGTTAATTGATTAATTAATCACGGCGCAACTGGTTAAACCTGCGCCGAGCGGCTACTTACAAAAGCATAAAAGGAGTTTGAGATGTACCAAGACCATATCATCATTGACGGATTACAGTATAGCCATTGGGATCGTGACTATTTTAAGATGCTACAAGCCAGTGGTATCGATGCGGTACACGCCACTTTGGTCTATCACGAGGATGCTCGTCAAACCCTAACGCGCTTTGCTGAATGGAATGCACGCTTTGAGCAAAATAGCGATTTGATTTTGCCTGTTTATTCGGTCGCTGATATTGAGACTGCTAAGCAACAAGGCAAAGTGGGTATCTTCTTTGGCGCACAAAACTGCTCGCCTATTGATGATGAGATTGGTCTGATTAGTGTCATGCGCCGCTTAGGCTTACTGATTATGCAGTTGACTTATAATAATCAAAGCTTACTGGCGACGGGTTGTTATGAGCAAAATGATTCAGGCGTAACGCGTTTTGGTCAACAAGCAATAGCCGAGATGAATCGAGTCGGTATGATTATTGATATGTCACACAGCGCCGAGCAATCAACGCTTGAGGCGATTGAGATATCGAGCCGTCCAATCTGTATCAGCCATGCCAATCCGACTACTGCCCATGAGGCGTTACGTAATAAATCCGATACTGTTATTAGTGCCTTAACCAAGGCTGGCGGGTTGTTAGGTTTCAGCTTATATCCGTTTCATCTGCCGAATGGCAGCGCCTGTACGCTTAATGACTTTTGTAGCATGATTGCTGATTGTGCTGATAAATATGGCGTTGAGCATTTAGCGATTGGTAGTGACTTATGCCTTAACCAACCACAAGCGGTCCTTGAGTGGATGCGTAACGGTCGCTGGTCAAAAGCGATGGATTATGGTGAAGGTAATGCCAATAATTCAGGATGGCCGGATACGCTGCCGTGGTTTGCAGGCAAGGACGGTATGGAAAATATCTACAACGGTTTATTAAAACATGGCTTTAATGATAAAGATGCTGGCAAGATCATCGGTCAAAACTGGTTTGACTTTCTTGAGGCTGGCATAAAGCCTTTATAAAAATCGTAATATTTAAAGCTAAAAATAGACAATGTAACGTTGTCTTTGGCTGCTGATTTTCAAGACAAGCTACTGCTAATTTAAGTGACGCAACATTATCATATGGAGCCACATCATGGCTGATTTAAAGGGATTTAACAAAGACGAGCAAGGACGCTCAAGTGTGGCAAACACAGCAGCGAATCATGGATCACCTTCTAAAGAGGCAGACACAGATACTCTAGGACTCAAAAACCCAGCATTTTGGTACAGTGGCGGCTTTATTATCGCCTTTGTTCTGATGGCGATCTTTGCAGAAGAGCGCTTATCAAAAATAGTTGATTTAGGCTTTGTTTGGTCGGCTAAAGTCTTTGGCCCTTTTTGGCAAATCTTATTATTAGCCACTTTTGTGATTGCTTTAGCGGTTGGGGCAGGTCGCACGGGGCGCGTCATTTTAGGCAACTTACCAAAGCCTGAAATGGACAATTTTAAATGGATGGCCATTCTATTTTGTACGCTACTTGCTGGCGGCGGGGTTTTTTGGGCAGCCGCTGAACCTATCGCTCATTTCGTTAGTGCACCGCCTGTCTATGCTGAAACAGCTGATATTCAACAACGCGCTTTTAATGCGTTATCACAATCGTTTATGCATTGGGGCTTTTTAGCGTGGTCGATTGTTGGTAGCTTGACAGCTATCGTGGTGATGCATTTACACTATGACAAAGGTTTGCCGCTTAAACCGCGTACGCTCTTATATCCTATGTTTGGCGATCGTGTGCTTACTGGTCATACCGGAGCGATTATCGATGCTTGTTGTATTGTCGCGGTTGCGGCCGGTACGATCGGTCCTATTGGCTTTTTGGGTCTACAAACCAGCTATGCATTAAATACTTTATTTGGTATTCCAGATACTTTTACCACCCAGCTCATTATTATCATATTTGCTATTGTCTTATATACCCTTTCGGCGATTAGTGGACTTGCCCGCGGTATGCAATTACTTAGTCGATTTAACGTCATGCTGGCTGTCGCTCTCATGATCTTTATTGTCATGTTTGGGCCAACCAAATTTATCGTTAATGGCTACATTCAAGGCGTTGGCACGATGGTCCATAACTTTATCCCGATGGCTACTTTTCGCGGGGATGAAGGCTGGCTTGGTGGCTGGACGGTATTCTTTTGGGGTTGGTTCTTGGGTTATGGTCCGATGATGGCGATCTTCATTGCGCGTATCTCACGGGGTCGTACCATTCGCCAATTAATCACGACGGTTTGTATTATTGCTCCACTAGTGACCTGCTTTTGGTTCACGGTCGTGGGTGGCACAGGCCTAGCGTTTGAGATCGCCAATCCGGGTAGTGTTAGTACTGCTTTTGAAGGCTTTAACCTTCCTGGTGCTTTGCTAGCAATCACTCAGCAGTTACCATTTCCTTTGATTACCTCATTATTATTTATCATTTTAACTATGGTTTTTATTGTCACTACGGGTGACTCGATGACCTATACCATTAGTGTCGTTATCAGTGGCGAGCGCGAGCCTAACGCTATTATTCGTACCTTTTGGGGCATCATGATGGGGGTAACGGCTATCGTTTTAATCTCGCTTGGGTCAGGCGGGGTGACGGCTTTGCAATCCTTTATCGTGATTACCGCTGTGCCGGTGTCCTTTATTCTTCTACCATCGTTATGGAATGGGCCAAAAATTGCGCAGCAAATGGCTCGTGATCAAGACCTTTACCGTCCTAACCGAGTTGAGACCGATCATCGACTCGCTGAAGAAAAGCTTGCCAACGAATCAGTTCCCAAAGAAATTGATTAAGTGCGTCATGAATATAGCCAATAACCTATTTACTTATTGATGTCAGTATTTGAAAGTAGCAAATAAGTTATTGGCTTAATATATTATTTAAGGTGAGAGTCATATGGAACATACTTTGCCAACCAACGATAAGCTAGACGCGGTCAGCTTCCGTACCCCAGATGTAGTAATGCACTCTGAAAGATTGGGCGCGATGCACCAAACGCGTATCAGCTTCGTGCGGACGCTCCTGCGTAAAATCGATAAAGAAAATTGGACGTTAAGTAAGCATCTTTGGAATTTGGATGACAATGGCTATGGACAAGTGATTTATCGTTTGCAAACGCCCGAGCATATTTATCACTTAGTCGTATTCTGCAATCAGATTGCCGATGAAGAACGTAATGATCGCGTCATTGCGCAAAAGTGGGATGTGACGTTTGCTTTGGTTTATGGCGAAATCGGCGATGAACTCTTGGCAAATCTAAAAGCCAACGTTCCGCTACAAGAAGCCGGTCGTAATTCTAATATGGTTATGGTGCTGGCACGGGCTAATAAAAGTGTGCGCGTCTTTGAGCATATTGTCAGCGCGCTTGCCGATGGGCAACAGCCTGATTTGGACGTACTGGCGCAAGTTGGTTATATCCTGCGCACCACTGCCGTTTATGGTAATGGTAAATTCGGTATTTACGACTTTAAACCCCTCGATCACAGTGAAGATTTTAACCAATCTTTTCGTGCGCAGATGTGTGCGGTATATCTGCTTAGAGAATTTAGCCTTGATTGGGTCGATTATTTGGCGAAGAAAAAAGGCGGCGATAAAGCCGTCAGCTTACATCCAGAGATTAAGCAGTATTTGGGTATCGGTAATGCCACTGGTCTTGGCATGGCACCTTATTTAATTAATCATCCTTGTGTCGTCGATCAATGGTTAAGTACCCGTGAAGGGGCGCTACAAGCGGTATTGGTTTGTGATATTGAGCATGAAGCAGATAATAGCAAAATACAGCAATTCTCCACCTTGATGAATCGCGCTATCCAGCATTTCTCTGAAGTAGTCACCATCAATGAGCCGCAAATTCTACTGAATAGTACGGTTGTTAAAGAGTTAACAGCGTTGCAAGAAAACCTTGCGGCTGAGCTTAAAGACTGCGACACGTGGGCTGATTTTTTACAGCGCAATGACCATCTCAGTTATGAGAGTCAAGAGGTCATTATCTCTTGCATGATGGAGCTTTATCCTCAGCTTGTAGATGGATTTGCAGGTCAAGTAAATGCTGATGAGACCATGTCACTACCCAGCGGTAAAGTCGTTCAAGACCTGATTGAGGTTTTAGAAGCACGTTATCAGTGGGCAATTAGCATTGATTTTGCCGCAGAAGATAATGTCTATTGGTTCTGGTATCGCTCCGAGGATAAAGAAGAGCCGAGAATGGGCATACGTGGACAAGAGCGTGGCGATGATAAAGAGTTCTTGCTAGATATTGGTAGACAAGCAAATACTTTGTATTTGGCGTTACAGCAAACAGATCCGCAGCAGCTTATTTCCGAATTTATCTTAACTAAGCCAAAATATCGCTCGATTGCTCGCAGAGTATGGACAATGGGTCATAAAAAGATGGGCGATATTCAGATTAACGTCTTGCAAAAGACCGCATTACCGATGCATCTATTGCGTTGTAAATTATCTATGTTTGGTGCAACTAAGTTTGATCCCAGATCAGATCGTTGGGTGCGTGTCACACTATTTCAAGGCGCGCCTTTATTTGATGAAGTCCATAGTGATGAGTGGCTGTTTCCTCTTTTACCAAAAATAAATGAGTTACCTACCTTACCATTAGCTGCCCAATAAGGAGTATTGAGACATGATTGTATCGCATAATGAAATCGTGACCATGGTGAACAAAGCCTTTTTGGGGTTGCAACGTGAAGTCGGGGAAGCAGATTTGATAGCTTCTATGGTAGCGGAGCTACAGATGGCTGGTCTTAATGGTATCTTACATTTTAATAATGCCAGTCCTTTTATACTGTCCGAACGTGATGTAGCTATTGATATTGTTCATCAAACTGAGGAAGAGCTCATCTTAGATCTGCATGGCAGCAGTCTGGTTTGTCATTTACCAGTAGTAATGGACTATGCCATTGAAAAAATGGGTAATCGTGAGCATTTCAGAATCTACTTGCGTAACTGTCATAACCGCTGGCTAGCTTATAGCGAACTGGTGAAACTTGCTGCAAAAGGGATTGCTTGCTTGGCTAAATGGGATAATGGCAGCGCACCGAAACATACCATATTTACTTTGGATAAAAGATTTGTCTATCCTGATTTGTATTTCTTTAATAAGGCGCAGGACAACTATAATACCAATGATATGGTGATTGAGCTTGCAACCTCTAACTTTGATATCGAAAAAGACATTCAGCATTTTGACCATAAAATATCAACGGATGAGCTGTTTGAAACCCATCAACGCGCATGGAAAGAAGGCGTTTATGTCGATGATGAGCAGTGGGCGCTACTTAAAAAGAGTGCTGCTGCAATATTGGTTGAAAATAGTGAGGCGTCAAGTAAAGGGGCAGGGGGCGTATAGACTATAAAAGTGCTTTTAACGATGGGTTTAAAAAGCTTTCTGCTATAGATATTAAGGTCTAAAAATATAGGATTTAGTCTAGATCTGTTATCATTAATGAGCGTGATTAAAGATATCGCATTCACAGAACCCATCGCTAGGAAGTTTACATGATCGTCAGGCAGACACCAAATGCATTCAAAATACTTTTCACCCTGCGCGGCTCTGTAATCCCACACATTTATCCCCAGGTTTTATTAATCACCCTGCTCAGTGCCTTAATATCAGCAGTTCAGCACGGGATTCCAAGTTCTTTCGAATCTTATAGCACAGCGCCTTTCACCTTATTGGGGATTGCGCTATCTCTATTTCTTGGCTTTCGTAACAATGCTAGCTATCAACGCTGGTGGGAGGCTCGGGGGTTATGGGGACAGTTGGTATTTGATGCCCGCAGCCTGACCCGCCAACTGCTGTCGTTTATAGACGAAGAAACTGAGATTGGGCGGGATACTCAGCGGTGTATGATCCATCTTACCATTGCTTTTACTCATGCACTGAGGCATCGGCTTCGTGGCACTGCACCTTGGCAGGACGTTGAGCGCTTTGTTGAGCCTGAGTATCATATCAGTATGCGCCAAGCGGGAAATCTGCCCGAGTATCTGCTACGGCTGATGGGCAAAAAGCTCGGTTACAGTCGTCGCCACCAGTTATCATCAGATCTTATGATACAAAACATGGATGAACGTCTGACTTCTATGACTATAGTCTTGGCTGCCTGCGAGCGCATTCAAAACACGCCACTGCCGTTTGCTTATATCCTATTGGTGCATCGAACGACTTATCTGTATTGCTTTATGTTGCCTTTTGGCTTGGCAACTTCTTTGGGCTGGGTCACCCCTTTAGTCTGTGGCGTCATTGCCTACACCTTTTTTGGTCTCGATGCGCTCAGTGAAGAGATAACCGATCCTTTTGGCGTGGCCCCTAACCATCTGCCACTGACTACTTTATCACGCACTATCGAAATAAATTTACTCGAAGCATTAGGAGAAACGGATCTTCCATCTGATATCGCCCCTCAAGACGGTTGCTTGCAATAGATAGCATGCAATGAACGGATGGCATACGCGACAATAGAAATTAAACCGACTGTCAGTGCTGGGTAATAAGGTCTAATATGTACCTTATTACGCGTGTTGGGCATTTTTAAGCAAGTGATAAGTACAGCATTCATGCGATGATATTTAACGCGCCAGCTCTAAAAGTAGATAAATATGTAGTAAATAATAGCTTTAATAGCCGTTAACTAACTCATCTACTAAACTGACAATAAGGTTACTTAACACTCTATTAATACCTGCCACAATGAGTTATCTATCATGAATAAGGATTTATTATGAACTTTACTTCTAAAGATAAATTTAACTCGTTGGTACCGTCTGTACACTATAATTCTAGCTGTACTTGTCCGAAATGTGGGTGCACCTGTGCGTCAACTTGTGACAAATGTGATATGTGCTCGAAATGCTGTCAGTGTGGTGAAAAGTAATAAACTACACAATTTATAGATCTCTATAGTATTAATAGTAAACAAAAAAGCAGCCTCCTAAAATGATATTTTAAGAGGCTGCTTTTTTAATTTAAGAGTCGTAAATATCTATTAAAACCTTGCTTAGCCCTTTTGAGCAGCAATCCAGCTTTGTATCTGCTCAATTTCAGGTTGCTGTGCGTCGATGATTTCTTGAGCCAGCTTACGCATTTCAGGATTTTTACCATATTTAAGCTGAGTTTCTGCCATATCTACCGCGCCAACATGATGTGGTAACATACCACGAGCAAATGCCATATCTGGTACTGGATCGGCGATACCTGCCATCATTTCTTCATGCATCGCATCCATACCGTCGGCATAAGCTTGTTGCATCGCTTTGGTATCAGCGGTTGGGGTTTTAGCATCAGGGTTATCAGCAAGCCATGCTTTCATCGTAGCAATTTCAGACTGCTGGGCATCGATGATTTCTTGTGCAAGCTTACGCATTTCTGCATCAGTACCATACTTGAGCTCAATCTCTGCCATATCCACTGCACCGATATGATGACCAAGCATACCTTGAGCAAATGCCGCATCAGGATCATTATAATCCATACCAATCATCATCTCTTTATGCATCTTAGTCATTGATTCGGTGTAGTCTTTAAGCATAGGGGTCATTGGTGTGCCATCTGCTACCATAGCATCTGCACTCATGTCATGACCAGCATGCGGGTCTACTGCGGCAGTGGTATCAGTTGTTTCGACTGGTGCGACGTCTTCTGTTGTCGTAGAGTCAACTTTCTCAGCTGTTGGCTGACAAGCACTTAGTAATAATGCTGCACTAACACTAGCAGCAAGAACAGAGAAGCGTAATTTGTAATGATTTTTCATGCTATATCCTTAACATACATAGATTAAATAAAAGGCTAGCAAAGCTTCCAACAATAATTTAAAAAATTAAATTTTATTAGATAAGCTTTGCTAGTTTAAAAAAACAGAGTTTAAAAAGTCACGATAATTTTGTGGGTACACCTTTACTTCAATTCTTCAATGAGTGCTTGTATCTCACCGATCTCTCGCTTTTGTGCCTCAACGATGTCATCCGCTAGCTTCCGTACGCGTGGATCTTCGATATCTGCTCTTGAGCTGGTCAAGATAGCAATTGAATGATGCGGTATCATCGCTTGCATCCAATCAACCTGATCAACAGTCGCTTGCGATCTGACACCCCACAGACCAAAAGCGAATAACACTACGCTCAGACCATAAATTATCAAATTTACTTTGGTTTTTTTATACATGTTGGTCATAAAGGCCAGCATAATAATTGCCATCATAGCGCCCATATACAGCGCCATATAGGCTCTGGTCTCACTAAAATAAACGTGATCCCATTTATAGGTATTAAAATACATCATGATAAACATGACGACCGTAGAGGTTAGAATCATTAGGGAGAATTTGAGATAGGGGTTCATCTGATTTTGGTTATTCATATCTTTTTGATTTGAATTATTCATAAGGTAACCTTTACAAACGGTACAAAGTGAAAAATTTGTTTAATATTATAACTGTTGCTCAGTAGACTCAATATCCGCATAAACTTGAGTAGTGCCGTCTTTATTGAGCTGCATAATTTGATACGGTGCAAATTTATTTTGATATTCCATACCTGGACTACCGACAGGCATACCGGGTACAGCAAGACCAAGCGCTTGTACTGGTGGATTCTCTAAAAACTGCGCCATATACTTAGCAGGGACATGACCTTCAAAGACGTAGCCATCGGTGGTGATGGCTGTGTGGCAAGAGCGCATCTCAGTGGGTACGCCATAGCGGTCTTTAAATAATGCCACATCCGCAACATCGTGCGCCGTAGTACCTAGACCATTGTCTTCTGCATGGCTTATCCAGTCTTTACAGCAGCCGCAATTCACATCTTTATAGACGGTTGCTGAGATGTTTTTGAGTAAATCTGGATTACTTACTGGCTTACTCATCACAGAGGTGGCTGCAGTATGATGCTCAGCTTTTACCGTGCTGGCAGTAGAGGCACTACTCTCAGGTTGACTACAAGCAAACAGTGATGAGGCTGCAAATAATATTAGCGTACTACGCAATAGCTTAGACGACTGGCTATTAGATGTAGATACATAGCTAGATTCGATTTTAAAGACTGTCATAAGGCTCTCTCATATTTTTTATAACACTTATTTTTATAACACTTAATAGTACAGATAATAAATTAAGACGCTGAGTATCTTAATATGATGACTCTGACAACAACATGACGCTAAGATGACAATTTTGTCATGTTGCGGTTTTTACATAGGAATATTCCTACCATACTAAAATCACAGCTTCAAACGGCGCAATCTCAGCGCGTTACCAATAACAGACACTGAAGAAAGGCTCATGGCAGCCGCCGCTATCATTGGACTGAGTAAAAGTCCGAAAAATGGATACAGGACGCCAGCAGCAACCGGTATACCAAGTGCATTGTAGATAAACGCAAAGAACAGGTTTTGTCTGATATTGCGCATCGTAGAATGGCTCAGTTTATGGGCTCTCACAATCCCCATTAGATCGCCTTTCACTAGCGTGATGCCAGCACTCTCCATCGCCACATCTGTTCCTGTGCCCATGGCGATGCCAACGTCTGCTTGCGCAAGGGCAGGGGCATCATTGATACCGTCACCCGCCATAGCCACGACCTTACCGTCATTCTGTAACTCTTTGATGATACGGTTTTTGTCTTCTGGAGAGACGTCGGCATGTACCTCGTCAATATTTAATTTACTGGCAACCGCTTTGGCCGTTATCTCATTGTCACCTGTCAGCATGACTACGCGTAGTCCAGCTTTGTGCAGTAGCGATATTGCCTCACTCGTACTCGGCTTGATCGGATCAGCGACTGAAATTAGACCAGCAGCTTGCCCATCTACTGCAACAAACATGACGGTTTCACCGTCCTTCCTGCGTTTGTCGGCGCGTTCTGAAAGTGCACTGTTAAAACTATCAAGGCGCTGCATGAATTTTGAGTTGCCTACGGCGACCTGCTTACCATTAACGAGCGCCTGTGCGCCTTCACCGGTGGTTGAACTAAAATCGCTGGCTTTTGCAGTAGTAAGAGATTTTGCCTTCGCAGCTTTGACAATAGCTTCTGCCAGAGGATGTTCGCTAGCACTCTCTACGGCTGCGACGAGCATAAGAAGTTCATCTTCATCTAAGCCGCCAAGGGCTTCGATAGCGGTAAGTTCTGGTTTGCCTGCTGTCAGTGTTCCTGTTTTGTCCACAACGATGGTATCGACTTTTTCCATACTCTCTAACGCTTCAGCATTCTTGATGAGTACGCCATTTTGGGCACCCTTTCCAGTACCAACCATAATCGACATCGGCGTGGCGAGTCCTAATGCACAAGGGCAGGCTATGATTAACACAGCGATGGCATTAACCAGTGCAAAAGCCATTGCAGGCGCAGGTCCGAACATAGCCCAGACAATAAAGGTAATGACGGAGCAGATAAGCACGATCGGCACGAACCAACCAGCTACCTTATCCACCAGTCTCTGTATGGGCGCACGACTGCGCTGGGCTTCGGCCACCATCTTGACGATCTTGGATAATACGGTGTCATCACCAACATCGACCGCTTCAATTAATAGTGTCCCAGTACCGTTGACCGTGCCGCCGGTGACCGTATCCCCTGCTGTTTTTGAAACAGGTAGTGGTTCACCAGTTACCATGGACTCATCGACGTTGCTATTGCCATCAAGTACCGTGCCGTCTACGGGAAGCTTTTCTCCTGGCTTCACTCGCAGTATGTCACCGCTGACAACTTCGTCAAGTGAGACTTCGGTTTCGACATCATTCTCATCCACACGTCTTGCCGTTGGTGGTGCTAGCTCGAGTAGCGCACGGATCGCGCCAGAGGTCTGACTTCTAGCTTTAAGTTCTAGAACTTGACCTAATAGCACCAATGTCACAATGACCGCTGCCGCTTCATAGTAGACTCCGACTTGACCAGAGGCACCTCTGAAACTGTCTGGAAAAATGTCCGGAAGAAAGGTTGCTACCAGACTGAAACCAAAAGCAGCGCCTACGCCCACTGCAATCAGAGTGAACATGTTCAGGTTTCGGCTTTTTATTGATTGCCAGCCACGGACGAAGAATGGCGCCGCTCCCCAGAGTACCACTGGGGTCGCAAGCGCGAGCTGAATCCACTGATCGATCTGTCCAGAGATATCACCCTGAATAATGTTCTCTAAGCTTAGACCCACCATGTCACTCATTGCATACAGAAATAGCGGTATTGTCAGTGCCGTACAAATCCAGAAACGGCGTGTCATATCGTCGAGCTCTGAGGTGTCTTCCTCACCAATAGTAGCTGTCTCTGGTTCAAGTGCCATTCCGCATATCGGACAACCACTATTCTCAACATCCCTGACTTCAGGATGCATTGGACAGACATAAACAGTACCGCTGTAACCAGCTGGCACTTTGTCGTATTTGCCGCCTTTAACAGACGTTACCTCTGTATTAGCTGTGCCATGACAGTTTGCATGACCATCTTTCATCTCTGCCATTTCGGCAACATTATCTTCGGCAGCAGAATCTTCAGGCTTGAGAGACATTTTGCATATTGGACAGCCGCTGTCTTCAACATCTCTGACTTCTGGATGCATTGGGCAGGTATAGACAGTGCCACTGTAGCCGGCTGGCACTTTGTCATGCTTGCCACCTTTGGTAGGTTTTTCATTCTTATTCGCTGCGCTGTGGCAGCTTGCGTGCTTACTGTCTATTTCTCTTTTTCTTTCTTCTTCGTGCATATCATGTTTCATGAAATCATTCCTTGAAGACGGTGAGTAGAGGTTTAGACGCTATGCAATTATCAATTAGTACCCGAACACCGTTTTTTACGATTAAATGCAGATGTTTATCGTTAACCTTATTCTAGTTTACGCAGATACTTGAGCAGCGCCATCACTGTTAGCATCAGAATTAGCTCTAGCATTAATAACAGCGTACCATTATGGCTCTGACAACAACATGACGCTAAGATGATAATTTTGTCATGTTGCGGTCTTGGTATAGGAATATTGCTGACATTCCTCTATCATTCATAGCATTAACCTAACCAATCAGCGTCGCGCTTGTTATGAAAATATTATTAGTCGAAGACGAGTTATCACTCGGGAACTATATAAAACAAGGTCTGACCGAAGCAGGTTTATTGTTGAGCATCAAACCACAGGATTAGATGGTTACCATGCTTTAATGAGTGAGGATTTTAATGTCGTGGTTATGGACGTTATGCTGCCTGATATCAGTGGTTTTGAGCTGGTACGTAATTACCGCGCCGCTGGTAAGCATACCCCGGTCTTATTTTTGACCGCTAAAGATGACTTGAGTGATCGCATAAAGGGGATTGAGATTGGCGGTGATGACTACCTGACTAAGCCTTTTGCCTTTGCTGAGCTGCTGGTGAGAATAAAAAGCTTGCTACGCCGTGCCAATCAGGCAGATTACAGCAGCAACCTCATGCAAATTGCAGATTTAAAGATGGATATTGCCAAACGCACCGTGCACAGAGGTGAGCTACCTATTAAGTTAACCGCAAAAGAGTTTGCCTTACTACAGTTTTTACTTGAAAAGAGGGTGAAGTGTTACCACGATCGGTTATTGCCTATCACGTTTGGGATTAAATTTTTTATACCGACAACAAAGTCCTTTATTTCTAAATTCGGACCTTAAGGCTTT
>NZ_NEXU01000025.1:0-17425 GCF_002224105.1 Psychrobacter sp. DAB_AL32B
CCTTTGGATTCAGCGTTCGGTTAATGGTCATTTCGAACAAATGGATTCAGAAATCTTAACCCATGCTGCGTTTAATTTACGTCAGCACATGACTGATAGCTTACTCGATGATCAGAGTACAACGCAACTTTCTGATCAGCCTAATCAGCCTGTGAGTAAGCAGCCACAGCCACTACAGAATGCTGGACTAGACTACGATGTAAAAACCGTCATCACTGATGAACAAGGACAAATTATTACCAGTATGCCCAAAGGCTTTATCAGTCAGTCAGGTAATAAACGTTCAGTAAAAGACTTATGGCAGCAATATCATGATCAGCCATTTGATTTAAAAGTTGATAGTCGTCACTATAGGGCTATTGTCATTCGGCACTCTGAACGCCTAGCGCTCATCGCCTTACCTATTGATGTCCATCATCAATACCTCGTCCAATTCAACCGTCATTTAATTCTTATATTAATCGCAATCACCTTTATATTGGTGTCCGTTGCGGCACTTAGTGTGCACTTAGGATTTGCTCCGCTATCAACTATCAGGCAAAAGATGACTCGCATCAATGCCGAACAGCTCGATGATCGCATTGTGGTTCGTGAGATGCCCAGTGAATTGCGACCGCTTGCTGATGCTTATAACGCGATGATGGATAAACTTGAGTATAATTTTGAGTCATTATCGCGCTTCTCAGACGATATCGCGCATGAGCTTCGTACCCCGCTTGCAACCTTAAGTACCCAGACTCAAGTCATGTTAAGCAAGCATAGAGACAGCAATGAATACGTTGAGCAGCTGCACCATCAACATGACACACTCGAGCAGTTATCCGGCTTAATTAATAACATGCTGCTACTGGCAAAAACACAAAAGGGGGTCTATGACTCCCAGTTCACTCCAGTTGATAGCGAGTCTCTGGTTACTAAGATGATTTCTTATTACGAGCTAATCGCTGAAGATCGTGGTATTTCATTCGAAAAAAGTGGAGAATTTAAGGCAGTATTAGGAGATGAGCGTTTATTACAGAGATTGTTTGCGAACCTGATATCAAATGCTGTGTACTATGCAGCAAGTAATAGCATTATCTCTATTCAAGCATCTACTGTCTCTGATGCCGATGTAAGTGATTCGAATGAAATCACTCGATCCTTGTTAAAAAATCAGTTTTTACAGATAGTGCTTACTAATCGCTTAGATGAATCACTAACGCAGCTAGAGGTGGATAAATTGTCTGAGCGTTTTTATCGTCATCATAAAAACAATACTTTGCATTCAGGTACGGGTTTAGGGCTATCGATAGCACAAGCTATTATTAACGCACATAACGGCAAAATGAGCATCATTGTCAAAAATGAGTACTGTTTTCAAGTTAGTATCGAGCTGCTAGTCTCTGAGTGAGCGCTCCAATCTGCTTATTAATTATCATGCTATGATCGAATAGAGTAGGGAGGTAGATAATGATGTGGACGCTTGAGCAAACCTCAAGTTAATCACACTTACCTAGGGAGGTTCAGGTATTTCTAATATCTATATTGATAAACCTAATTAGCTCAGCAGTCTAATATAAGTGGTCCATTGAGCTGGTCTATTTTGAGTGGTCTATAAATAGGTTTGGCAGTTTAATAGACTGATTCCACTTGGGTATACTATGTCGAACCAGTCATGTGCCTTTATTGGTTCGGTTTCCTAGTGAGGGCTAATAAAGGTAAACCTGATAATCAGGAATAGATTGATTTTTATAAAAAATTATAATTGAGAAAACAATGAATAAAAGAAATTTTTTATTAATGAGTAGCGTAACGATGTTAATGGCGGCTTGTAATAGTAAGAGTGTTAAAGGTATCGCAACTAGTGATAAAAAAATAGTAGTGGTTGGCGCGGGTATGGCAGGATTAGCAGCTGCGAATATGCTGCATAAGTTAGGATATAAAGTCACAGTACTTGAGGCTAGAAAACGTATTGGCGGCAGAGTTTGGACGAGTCGTTTGTGGTCTGATGTGCCTGTCGATCTAGGTGCCTCTTGGATCCATGGAGAACATAAAAACCCACTGACTAAACTGGCTAAGGATCTAGGTGTCAGAAGGCTTCCTACGAACTACGATAATAGTATCGTATATGGAAATGAAGGAAAGCCGATTGATAATAAGATCGACAAGGAAGCCAATAAAATATTCAACAAACTGGTTCGACAAGTATTTAATAATGCCTCAGATCCTGAAACCATATTTGATGCCATCGAGAACACCAATTTATGGAAAGGGTTGTCAAAACAGCAAAGGCAATCTGTTATGCATCTTCTGAATACTACAATTGAACATGAGTTTTCAGGTGCTTTAAACGAAATATCTGCTGTAAATCCAGATGATTCAGAAGCATTTTCTGGTGAAGATATGATGTTTCCAGATGGTTATGGTTTGCTTACAGACTATCTAGCAACTGGCATCGAAATAAAAATGGAACATGCTGTTGAAGAAATAGAGTATCAAAATGATAAAGTAGTGGTAAAAACAAATATAAGTGAGTTTTTAGCTGATCAGGTCATCGTTACATTGCCTGTTGGTGTCTTAAAAAAAGGCAGCGTAAAATTCATACCACCACTCCCAGAGAGTAAGCAACAAGCAGTTGATGTCATAGGCTTCGGGTTGCTTGATAAGCTTTTCTTAAGATTTCCCTATGTTTTTTGGGATAAAAATAAAGAAATCTTAAATTGGATATCTGATGAACATGGTAGATGGAACGAATGGCTCAATATCGCAGCTTATACTGAAAAACCTGTTTTGCTAGGGTTTAATGCTGCTGAGTATGCACGAAAAACTGAACAATGGAGTGATGAAGAGATTGTAAATGATGCTATGAGCGTTTTGAGAACTATTTACGGTACTGATATTCCTGATCCTGAAAGCTGGCAAATCACTCGTTGGGGTAAAGATCCATTTGCATATGGTTCTTATTCTTTTAATGGTGTAGGTGCAAATTCTGATTCGAGATTGGCGCTGGCAGAAACTATTAATGACCGTCTATTTTTTGCTGGTGAAGCTACTTCAGAAGATTATCCATCGACTGTCCATGGAGCGTATCTTTCAGGCATAGAGGCAGCGGAAAATATTAGTAACACAGTGCTTAAGTAATGAGTGTTAAAAGTACTTTGATCACGTAGACGGTCAAAGCATGGTATACAGGAGCCACTATGGGCTTAGGAGTGTCTATATCACTATAGAGGATGGTTTACTTCCTACAGTAAGTGCCATCCAAACTCAAAATATCACATGGTCATCTAGTCAAAAAACTATCAAGCCAAGCTCATTAAGTACACTCAGATGTACACTGACTCAACATAAAAACCTATACCCATTATAATCACTTGGACTACAGCCAAAGCTTCGATTCCTCACTAGGGAACCAAAACATTTAATCAGCGTATCTGCTTTGACTATACCATAGTAAACTTTAATAACTATTTTTGGACTTTTTAAAGCAATGAGTGAGTTTGAAAGTTATGGCATAGACAAGAAATATCAGCGCAAGTATAGGTGAAATCATTGAAAGACCTTTGTACGTGACTTGGTAGGGTGCGATAAAAAGGATGTATAATTATAGTATCTAAAATATGGGCATTGAAAACATGGATATCGAAAGCGGCACCGCTAACCAAATAGACATTATCTATGAAGATGAATTTCTGGTAGCGATTAATAAAGAGGCCGGTCTATTGGTGCATCGCAGTTGGCTGGATAAAGGCGAGACGCGCTTTGCCATGCAACTCACCCGTGATGCGGTAGGTTGCCATGTATTTCCGGTACATAGGTTAGACAAGCCTACTTCAGGCGTATTATTGTTTGCTAAGAGCTCAGTCGTGGCACGCAGTCTTACCGAGGCTTTTACTGCCCACAAAGTTACTAAGCAATATTTAGCTGTGGTGCGCGGCTTTATGCCAGAGCAGGGCACCGTTGATTATGCGTTGAGCTTTAAGCCCGATGCCATTGCCGATAAGTTTGCTGACTTGGACAAACTCCCTCAAGAGGCGGTGACCCATTGGCAGAGTTTGGCACAAGTTGAACTGCCATTTGCGGTATCAAAAAAGCATGACACTAGCCGCTATAGTCTAGTGCGCTTAATACCAGAAACTGGGCGCAAGCATCAGCTGCGTCGACACATGAGGCATGTATTCCATCACATAGTGGGTGATACCAGCCACGGCGACGGGCGGCACAATCGATTTTTTCGTACTCAATATGGTTGCACGCGCATGCTGCTACATGCCCAGAGTTTAGCGCTCAGCCATCCGGTTACCGGTGAGCCATTGCTGTTAAAAGCGGGATTAGACGATCAATGGCTGCACATCATGGAAGAATTTGCTTGGGTAAATAGCGCTGAAGATTAAGCAGCGTAAGATTTAGGATTTATCTTAGAAAATCCTATCAAAGGAGTCGAAATACTGGCCTTAAAGTGGTTAGCAGGCTTTAAACAAAAACCGTAGTGAATACGTTATTCTACATACCGGAACACTTTTCTAAAAACAGCTTTTTTTGAGGATGTTTATATGAATTATTTAATCTCTTCATGCCAGTTTAAGTCGTGTTTGTAGTGCTATACAGGCATCGAACTACTCATGTTAAATATAAATTTAATAATTATAAAATCGACAGTACAGGATATTATTATCAAGCTGCATGATTAAAATCTTTCAAGTTAATTTCTACGGAATTGACGGCAAGTTTCAGTTCTCGTTTTCTTGGTTATGGTAAATGGTAAGCTCCTATTATGATACTTATTTTACCAAGTTTGCTTCTACGGTTTCTTCAACATAGCTCAGTTCGTACTTAAACCAGCAATGTGTTTTTTACGGGTTTTTTAGATTTATTTTTCCATTCTGTTGGTGTCATACCAAACCAGATTTTAAATTGGCGGCTAAAAATAGACAGTTCAGCATAGCCAAGCTGGAGTGCAACATCTGTGAGGTTAATGCTCGCTGTGCTAATAATACGTATCGCTTCTTTTTTCCGCACATCTTCTAATAACTCTCTATAGGTTGTTCCTTGTTCTCTCAAGTGGCGTTGCACTTTTTTTTGATGTTGCCCCACACATAATGCGACATTTGCAATGCTACAATCGCCCGTGGCCAAGAGCATTTTCATAGCGCTTTCTATTAAAAAAGTGTCATTACTGATAGATTTAGTACTTTCGTTTTCTAATTGTTGCAAGATAAGTTGATTAACCAAATCATCATTAAAGTGGTAGGGCTTACGAGCTAAAAGATCTGTGCAAAAATACAAAGCGTTCTTCTTAGTATCAAATTCTACTTTACAGTCAAACATTTTAGTTAATAACTGTTGGGATTCAAGCGTGGGATTTTGTTTTAACTTTATTTTTTCTGGGCGCCATGTTGGCCCAATCAAATCTTTTATAACATTGCGCATTAAACACATAG
This sequence comes from Psychrobacter sp. DAB_AL32B, assembly GCF_002224105.1. Taxonomy (NCBI): domain Bacteria; kingdom Pseudomonadati; phylum Pseudomonadota; class Gammaproteobacteria; order Moraxellales; family Moraxellaceae; genus Psychrobacter; species Psychrobacter sp. DAB_AL32B. The sequence goes on from NZ_NEXU01000025.1 coordinate 5,421, forward strand.
CAAGTTGTGCCTCCTGTGGTCTATCTATATTTTGTGCATTCTGACTGAGGATATTTAGCTCGGACAATTGATTGGGAAGCTTGTTTGCATAAAAAGTGAAGCCTTCTGCATGCATATCAATGTATTTTTGTGCGACATGCAATGACTCTAATACGCTGTTTTGCCTAGATATGTAAACACCAATTAGACCTATCGTTCGAATGTTTTGATTGGCAGCTAGCTTTAGACCGAAACACTCTTCGTTACAGATTAATCCTGCTAATTCCAATAAATTCAAATATCGATCGTAGTCAATAAGGGAGTCTGGTTCATTTATCATCGATGGTAATATACCGACTTTACCGAGAATATCGATAGGATCTTTGCCATAACTACGAACTAAATCCTCAAAACCGCTTAAGCCGGCTGCCCTGATGTAATTTCCCATACAACACTCCTTTTAGCTCGAATTATTAACTTAATGTCCTAAAATGTCAAATTATTGTCCTTTATTATCAAGCGATGCTTTGAGTGTTCTGCTAAAGTTTGATTACCAAATGCTCAATAGGAAAGTGAAAAATATTATTGAGTCATAAATTGAGCCATCACCACATTCGCTGTAATAGGGAAATTTATGCAAATGCCATTCGAACATTTAGATATAGAAAAACAACTACATGACTGCTTACAACTGCAAAAAAACCACGCACAAAAAGAAGGTATTGAAAGCATCGCTGTAAGAAAAAAGCATTTACAAAATTTAAAAGCATTAATTAATGACAATCGTGAAGCATTGATTGATGCGGTTCATCGTGATTACGGTAATCGTTCAAGGCATGAAACCTTGTTGGCTGAAATTATTACGGTGACAGATGACATTAATAGTAGTATTAAGTATCTAAAAAAATGGACTAAAATTCAAAAACGCAAAGTAGACTTGATTAGCTACTTTGGCGCAAAAAATCGTCTGATTCCACAACCTTTGGGTGTCATAGGTTTGATTGTGCCGTGGAATTTTCCCATCAATTTAATGTTTACCCAGCTTTCTGCTGTCTTTGCAGCAGGTAATAAAGCGATGGTAAAACTATCAGAGAACTCACGTCATCTGGCGGCTTTATTAATTCAATTAATTCCGCAGTATTTTGAGCCTGAAAAGTTACAGATTTTTGATGAGACGGGTGAGGTGGGCATTGCTTTTTCAAAATTACCTTTAGACCATTTAATATTTACAGGTTCTGGTGCTACTGGCAAAAAAGTCATGGTAGCAGCCGCGGAGAATTTAACGGCCGTGACGCTAGAGTTGGGAGGGAAATCACCTGCGGTGATTGATCCAGATTATCCTCTAGCAAAAGCAGTCGAGCGAATCATGTTTGTAAAGCAGTTTAATGCGGGACAAATATGCACGAATATTGACTATTTATTTGTACACGAATCGCAAAAAGAAAAATTCATCCAGACGGTAGAGGAGTGGGTAAAACAGCATGTCCCTGATATCCATAGTAAAGATTATACATCCATCATTGATGACCGCTCGTTTCAACGCTTAAGCCACTGTGTCAGTGAAGCACAGGATAAAGGCGCCACGGTGATTAATTTAAATCAGCAAAAAGCTGATGAGATAAGCCGTAAATTTCCATTAACACTGATTCTTAACAGTACGGATCAGATGGAAATTGACACCCGAGAAATCTTTGGTCCCATTCTGATGGTCAAAACCTACCGTGAGCCTGAAGAAGTAGTGACATATATTGCGCAGCGTGATCGCCCATTGGCGTTTTATCCTTTTAGTCAAAATAAAGCTTTAGTCAACTATTACATTGATAGTGTGATGTCTGGCGGGGTATCTGTAAATGACGCCTTATTCCATGTGGGACAGCATGATCTACCGTTTGGCGGTGTTGGTGCAAGTGGTATGGGGCACTACCATGGTTATGAAGGGTTTTTAACCTTTTCAAAGCTGCGACCAGTATTTTATCAAGCACATTTTTCAAGTTTGAAGCTTCTGGCACCGCCATACGGTAATTTTGCCGATCGTGTCCTTAACTTTTTAACACGCATTAAATCTTAATTTATAGCGCTTAGATACGCTCATAAATTTTCAAACTTTAAAGCTATTATTTTAAAGTTTCAGTAGAGCCACATATACGGATAAAAAGACTGTAGTGGTCAACTAATTTTGCAGATGGATATTAAAAGTACGACTAAAAGGAAGTTAATATGACTATGAAGAAACCCACAAAAAAGAAACGCACAAATCTCGCTGATTCATTGCAACATACAGGCTATCTAGCGGTTGCTAAAACTCGAGCTAAAATACTAAAAGTCTTCTCGCTGGTGGTTCCTATGCGAAAGCCGGTATTGTTGGTAGGTGAGAACGCTTGTGATGAGCTGTGTAACATGCTTATTAATGAAGGAAGCACCAATGTATTCATCGTCACTGATGCTGTACTCAATAAGCTTGGGGTACCAGAAAAAGTGACTAACTATCTTCAAGAAAAAAACATTCGCTATCAAATTTACGATGGTATCACCCCTGATCCGACTTCTAAAGTAATAGAGGATGGTCTTCAGCATTCTGTTGCTGCTGGCTGTGATGTGGTGTTAGCGATCGGTGGCGGTTCAGTGATTGATGCTGCCAAAATGATAGCCATGTGCCAAGGCAATAACTGCCAACCGAAGCAGCTCATCGGGCTCTTTAAAGCCAGGAAACCTTGTTTACCTCTTTACTGTATTCCTACTACCGCTGGCACAGGCTCAGAGGCGACTATCGGCGCAGTCGTATCGGACGATGAAACCCATCAAAAATCTATCGTTGTTGATACTAAAATGATACCCCTAGCAGCAGCTATTGACCCGACAATCATGCAAGGTATGCCGCCGCACATTACGGCCGATACTGGTATTGATGTCCTCACTCATGCTTTAGAGTCATGGATGAGCGTGAACGCTAGTGCAGAGACCGACTATTATGCAGCTGCTGCTGTTAAAGCGGTGATGCACTACCTGCCAATAGCTTATAAAGATGGTAGTGACCTAAAAGCTCGAGAAGAGATGGGTATCGCTGCTCACTATGGTGGACTTGCATTAAATAAAGCCGCGCTTGGCTATGTACATGCTATCGCTCATCAGCTCGGTGCGTATTATGGTACGCCGCACGGACGAGCCAATGCTATCGTATTGCCGTATGTGCTTGAATTAAACCGTAAAGCCAGTGAAAAAAGATTGGCAATACTAGCCAAAAAGACGGGCGTTATAAAAGACAGTGAACCTCCTGAACATAATGATGCTGAACTAGCAGATTACTTTATTGCACAAGTGAAAAGCTTAATCGAAACCATAGGTATTAGTCCTATTGTCAGGGATATGCAATCGAGTAATTTTGATCATATGGCAAAAGCGGCTGCTAAAGAAGTCAGGGATACTTATGCAGTTCCAGCCTATATGAATGGCTCAGATATTAAAGACATCTTAATGAGAATTAAGGCAGCAAGTGAAATGGAAAATCATAACAAATCAGTTAGTAACTAAGTTTAATAGTATGCTTTACAGCTAGCGGCCGTTAATAATATTAACGGCCGCTTTGTGGTTCTGATTCTTCAATAATGGTGCGTATATTAAGAATCACTCTCAGCTCCAGCTATCGTTGCTCTTTACGATAATCGCTCGGTGTCATGCCAAACCAACGTTTAAACGCGCGGCGGAAATTTGCGCTGTCATGGTAGTTTAGCAAGCTAGCAATCGCATCAACCGATAATTCACTATCACGTAAATAACTACTGGCTTGCTTCGATAATATATTGTCTCGAATTTCTCTAAACGATGAGTTGTTTTGTTTTAATTTACGCGCCAGTGTGCGTTTACTCACGAATAAAGCGGCTGCAACGCTTGCCTCATTCAGTTCGCTTAAAGGATGCGACAGCATTATTTTTTGTATTTGATAAAGGTCGCTTGGCGTCTGTGGATTTAATTGGGCGAGCATTAATTCGCATTGTCGCATAGCCAACAGATAACCTTCCTGATTGGCTGAGGCATTAGGAACTTCACACACACTCAAGGGAATACTGACCTTTAAATCGTTGGCTGCAAATGAGTAGGTGCCGGGTAAATAATCTGCGTAGTAATGGCTATAATTGGGTTTAACGTGACTAAAATAGAGACTGGCCTCAGTCACTGGTCTTCCTACAATAAATTCTGCACACTCATAAAAAATAACGGCACAGATTTCAGACAACACTCGATGAATAGTTGGGCTTAGCGCAACCTCAAATTGAACCAAACATATAACGGTGTCAGCCTCGAGCTGTAGTTTTAGGCGCGCAAAGCTGATGCGCGTTGGTAAAAATGCCTGAAATGCTTGTAAGGCAATCAATAAATTAGGGCTACTGTTGGCCAAAAAACCCATCGCACCGTGTGTTGATGGCGTCAAGCGTTGACCAAGTCGTAGGCCAAAATCCTCATGTTCGGATAAATATAAACCGTTGTGCAAAATCTGAATTTGTTGTTGCGCAGTTAGGCGTGTCTCCTCCTGCATAAATTGCTTGGTATTGAGCGATGTAAATTGCAGTAACTTTGGAATATCACGAATGTTTAGTGCCAGTTCACGGCCAATAATGCGCGCGTAATTGGACGGAATGGTTGCGGTGTCAGCAACGTTAGCATTGTCAGAATTGTTAAAATATGAAGGTTTTGAATCTACTGATTGCGCACTTGTCATAGTCACTTCCAATCTCATATTTATTTACAATTGAATTTAATTATAATTGTCTCTTTATGACCCTATATTGTCAATAAATGACCTCCTTAATTCTTGCTCATCACTGTAGAGTTTAATACCTAGTGAACTATTATGATTTTTTCGGAGATAAAATTATGGCTATTGTTACTTTTGTTGAACATGACGGAACACAGCATACGGTTGATGTTGAAGCAGGTAAATCGTTGATGCAGCTTGCAACTGATAATGGCATACCGGGTATTGATGCTGATTGCGGTGGTGAGTGTGCGTGCGGCACCTGCCATGTCATCCTTGAGCCTCAATGGCTGCCTCTTATGGATGATGCAAAAATGGATGAGTTACAAATGCTAGATATGACGCCAGAGAAAACCAGTACCTCGCGGCTGTCGTGCCAAATCCAAGTGTCAGATGCAATGGATGGCATGATGGTACAGTTGCCTGAATTTCAAATGTAATGTAATTAAAATAATGTATGTTTCAAGTCAGTATCTAAACCAGCCCAATGAGCTAAAAAATTCTATTTATTAGACTTATAATCATTGAGTGCTCACCTCACACAGTCGGTCAAAGGATGACAATACAATGACAAAAACAAAAATAGTGAATGCTGTAAAAATCGCATTAAAAACAGCTCTGCCATCATCTCTAACCACAGCCATTGATAAAACTGCGGTGCAGGCTGTCGCAAAAGTATCGGCAGTGGTGCCCATTCATATTCAAATAAAAGGGGCGCATCTGTTTCAAACGGTTAAAAAACGCGCGCTCAACCAAAGTGATTTTCCTGATTTTATTGAAAAACCAATTCCAGAAGTGTCTACGCTAGCGCTAGCTGATATCGACCTAAGCAATCCATTTTTGTTTAGACAACATCGCTGGCAATCCTACTATAAACGCTTGCGTGATGAAGACCCTGTACATTATCAGGCCAATAGTCCGTTTGGTGCATTTTGGTCAGTCATGCGTTATGAAGATATTGTTTTTGTAGATAAGCACTACGAATTATTTTCGTCTGAACCTGTGATTTTGATGGGTAATCAGCCTGAAGGATTAAAGGCTGAAATGTTTATTGCGATGGATCCGCCAAAGCACGACATTCAAAGGCAAGCGGTACAAGGCGTTGTCGCGCCCAAAAACTTGTTAGAGATGGAAGCACTCATTCGTACGCGTACCCAAGAAGTGCTAGACAGCTTACCAATTGGTGTGGAATTTGATTGGGTAGAAACTGTATCTATTGAGCTGACGGCAAGAATGTTAGCCACCTTATTAGATTTCCCTTATGAGAAACGCCGTAAACTGGTTTATTGGTCAGATTTGGCAGCGGGCGCACCAGAGATGACTGGTGGCTCAAATGATATGGATGAAACCTTTATTGCTGTGGCTGATATGGCCAAACAGTTTGCATCCCTTTGGCACGATAAGGCAGCGCGAACGGCTGCGGGTGAGGCAAAGGGTTTTGACTTAATCACCTTATTGCAATCAAATGACGACACCAAAGACCTTGTTAGACGCCCAATGGAATTTATTGGTAATTTGATCTTATTAATTGTCGGCGGTAACGACACCACACGTAACTCAATGACTGGCGGTGTATTAGCACTGCATGATTTTCCAGAGCAGTTTACCAAGCTAAAAAATAACCCAAGTTTAATTCCCAATATGGTGTCTGAAATTATTCGTTGGCAAACCCCTTTGGCCTATATGCGCCGTATTGCCACCCAAGATGTTGAACTAAACGGTAAACTGATTAAAAAGGGTGACAAAGTAGTGATGTGGTATGCCTCTGGCAACCGTGACGAACGTTCGATTGATCAGCCAGATGAATTCATCATTGATCGTAAAAATGCTCGTAACCATTTGTCATTTGGTTTTGGCGTACATCGTTGTATGGGCAATCGTTTGGCCGAAATGCAATTGCGTATTCTATGGGAAGAGTTGCTACAACGCTTTGAGAATATCGAAGTGGTCTCAAAACCAGAGATTGTGCAGTCCAACTTTATCAGAGGCTATTCTAAAATGATGGTCAAACTCACTGCCAAAGGCTGATGACTAAAGCGCAGTGAAGCAATAGAAGCATAGGTTACAAAGGTAAATAATACCATTAACTTTCTAGAGGTATGCACTATTAATAAATCGTTGCTGCCTTTTTCATTATTTCAATTGTAGCCTTCATTTTATACTCAGGAAAAAATGCTTTGCTTTCTTCTCAGTAATATAAAAGACTGCCTTATAGCTGACAATATCTTAAGTGTTAGCAACTGCTGTTGATATCACTACTTATGACAAGAATTATCGGCAAGAGCATTTAAGATACCACATGATTCAGCTGGAGCTTCTTTTGCACATTTTTTCCGCAAAACCAGTAGGTGCTGTTTTAATTGCATCAATTCTTCCATACGGTTTTCCACCGCCTGAATATGCTCATCTAGTAAACTGTTTACTTCACCGCAGTCCTGATCAGGTTTATCTCGATACCTAAGCAGGGTTCGTACTTCATCCAACGTCATATCGAGCGTACGACAGTGTAAGATAAATTGTAGGCGCTCAATATGTGCTTCACGATATAGACGATAATTTCCGTCACTACGAGAAGGCTCTGGCAATAAACCCTCCTTTTCATAGTAGCGAATGGTTTCCACTGTGGCTCCTGTACGTTTAGCAAGCTCACCGATTTTAATTAGCATTGTTATCTCTATTATTTCAAACATTAAAGTAACTATAAGGTTAAATATAGAGAAAATCAAATTTACGCAGTTGCATGTAAATGCCCTTGACTCTGAAGCCACTACAGGGTTCATAATAGTGTTATTAAAAGAAATCTTATAGCAGGACAAGTTATCAGGACAAACTATTATGCAATATCGTATTGAAGGTATGGACTGTGCAAGTTGCGTCGGCAAGATTGAAACCGCGCTAGCACGTATGCCCGGTGTTTCTGACATACAGCTTAATTTTGCTACCGAAAAGTTAGAGCTAACGCTGGCACCTGATGCGACCACTCAGGTCGATGATATCGAAAAGACCATCAAACGGCTTGGTTTTGGTATATCTGCCACTTCAGATCAATCAATCGCAGCAAATAGCGACAGTCAATCCGCTACAGAGCATCAGCGTTGGTGGCAAAGCCGAAAAGGCAAGCAAGTGGTTGGCCTCGGTCTGTTGATGAGCATTGCTTACGCACTGTCCTTACTTTTCCCTGATTATGGAATGTGGGCATTTGCTGTTGCAGTCATTGTGGGTGTTTTTCCCTTTGCCCGCAAAGCCTTTGCCTTAGCGATGACAGGCACTCCTTTTTCAATTGAAATGCTGATGTCGGTTGCGGCACTTGGCGCGCTTATTATTGGCGAGCCTGAAGAGGCAGCAGCAGTGGTCTTCTTATTCTCAGTTGGTGAATTATTAGAAGGTGTGGCTGCTGATCGTGCACGTGCTGGCATTAGAGCTTTGGCGTCACTGGTTCCAAAAACTGCGATTTTACTCGATGCACAGGGCGGACAGCGTAGCGTTCCTGCGGCATCATTACAGGTCGATGATTTAGTGCTGGTACGCCCTGGTGATAAGGTATCTGCCGATGGCGTTATTACTCAAGGTGATTCTAGCCTTGATGATTCGCCCATTACTGGCGAATCCATACCAGTGGCCAAAACGGTAGGCGACGATGTATTCGCAGGGTCGATCAACATGGAGGGAGCGCTGCAAGTCCGCGTAGAAAAAACAGCTGCCGACAATACTATTGCGCGTATTATTGAGCTGGTAGAGCAAGCACAAGCTTCTAAAGCACCTACTGCTCGTTTTATTGAAAAATTTAGTCGCTACTACACCCCAGCAGTGATGGCTATTGCCGCCTTAGTTATTATCATCCCGCCGTTAGCGATGGGAGGAGAATGGGCAACTTGGCTATATCGCGGTTTGGCACTACTGTTAATTGCCTGTCCTTGCGCACTGGTACTATCGACCCCAGCTGCCATCGCGTCCGGTTTGGCTGTCGGTGCGCGTCGCGGCTTGCTTATCAAAGGTGGTAGCGCTTTAGAAATCATTGGTCGCGTCAATACCATTGCTTTTGACAAGACGGGCACTTTGACCGAAGGCAAACCCCGCGTTACCGACGTTGTTGCTTTTACACAAGAGCAAATCACAAAAGAGCGCGTGGATTCTCAAGGTGAAGATGCGATATTAGCGCTGTTTGCCAGTGTCGAGTCCGCCTCTAGTCATCCGCTTGCAAAAGCCATCATTGATCATGCTAAAGCCGCTAATATTGCTATACCAGTAGCTTCAAAGGCTTACGCGACTGCAGGTAAAGCGGTACATGCGACGGTAGCTGGGCGTGCTCTAGCCATCGGTTCTCCTGTCTACGCCGCTAATGAAACTTCGATAACCTCTGAACAAAATGCACAAATTGCAGCGCTGCAAAATGAAGGGAAAACGGTTTCGGTGCTGTTCGATGAGCAAAGCCGTGAAGTGCTCGGTTTGGTAGCGCTACGAGACGAGTTACGAGACGATGCCAAAGAAGGTATAGCACAGCTCAAAGCGATGGGCGTGCGTTCCGTCATGCTGACAGGCGACAACCGCCTTACCGCTCAAGCGCTTGCCAGTCATTTAGACATAGAATGGGAAGCTGAGCTTTTGCCCGAAGATAAACTGCGTCTGCTAAACGAGATGAAAGACAAAACCAAAATAGCGATGATTGGTGATGGTATTAATGATGCGCCAGCGCTAGCAACCGCCGATGTCGGCATTGCGATGGGTGGTGGTACTGATGTAGCCATTGAAACGGCTGATGTCGCATTAATGAAAAGTCGCGTTACGGACGTCGCTCATCTGGTTGCACTATCGCGCGCAACGATGTCCAATATTCATCAAAATGTGATTTTTGCACTAGGCCTAAAAGCAGTGTTTCTAATCACTACCGTGTTAGGAATCACTGGTTTATGGATCGCTGTGTTGGCTGACACTGGTGCAACCGTGCTGGTTACGTTGAATGCTTTGCGGTTACTGCGCTTTAAAACAGGGTCTTCCACTTAACGATAGTTAAAGAATAAGACGGCCTTAGCTACATCGGGGCCGTTTTATTAACATTATTTATGGTTATATGGCTTTTGATTAAGCCGCGTTTTATAAACGCTGCCACAACTTATTGAGAGTTTAAAAATCATTTCTTACCTATCCTTTTTATGGGTTTAAATTTGCATCTAACCATTAATATGAATGCTTATACAACGAGTAGTACCCTGATTGAAAGTCAACCACCTCATTACGTGATTTTTGACTTAATATCAAACGAACTTTCCAAAATTTTGGAAAACCTGCAAAGCCTCAGTATCATAAACCTGTTTACCCATCAGCTCATTGACGATACATCCCGATCTATACGCACCCAACCCTAAATCTCCAGCACCAATACCATGGCTGTGAGTTTCTTTATTTTGTACAAAAATCCTGCCACTATCTTTGGTGTCTTTTGAGTGGTTTTTATAGGCTAGCGTATAATTTCGATTAATCTTAGGTTGCTCAAACTCATCATATTTAATAGCGGACAATAAGCTACTCATACATTCAGGTAATGTATCTTTATAGCCTGTTCCTGTAATAACACAGTCATATTCAGCGCTAAATACACTGTCTTGCTCATGTTGTCTCAATGTCAAACTGATCATATTGTTACGTGTGCTATCCAATGTAGCATCCAGTAGTTCACAATTGGACGTTATGGTGGAGCATATCTCTTGATTCGCGATACTGCGCTCATAAAGCTTATGATAAATAGCTTTAATCGTATGAGCGCTTATCCCTTTATGTAGCAAATCTTGCTTAGAGACCACATTGGCTTTAGTGATTGGTTTTAAATGATGAAAGTAATTGATATAAGCGGGGCTGAAATGCTCCAGACCAAGTGGGGTATACTCCATTGGGAAAAACCCTGCTGAGCGTGTCATCCAGTCTAGCTGAAATTTTACTGCATTATTCTCATCAAACTGCTGGTCAAATAGCACTTGATATACCTCCGCCGCTGATTGCCCAGAGCCTAACACCAGCACTTTTGTTAGCTTATCGGTGCGCCTAATGTTAGTGAAATTAAAATTTTCTGAAAAATTGGCCGTATGCATGCATTGATATGGCACTCGTTCAGAAATCTGCTGCAAAAATGGCGGTAGGATTGGTTGTGAGCCTGTGCCTATTACTATGTTTTTAGCCATATAGGTCTTATTTTCTCCATGTTCACAGACGGTTATATTAAATCCATTCCCATCTTCTTTAAGCGCCACATCAATTACTGTCGTCTCAAATACCGCGCTATTTAATTGGCCTGCCACCCACTGACAATAGTGATTATACTCTTTACGGTAAATCTCAAAATCCTCTAGGATATAAAACTTCAATAATCGGTGCTGGGCATGTAAGTAGTTCAAAAATGTATAGCGGCTGGTTGGATCGATGAGTGTGACCAGATCTGCCATAAAAGGCACTTGTAGGGTAGTATGAGGAAAAATCATACCTTTGTGCCAATTAAACTCCTTTTTCTGTTCAAAAAACTTGCTAGTGACAGTTGGCTGATTTTCCAGTAAAGCTGCAAGACTAAGATTAAATGGGCCTAACCCTATACCGATAAGATCTATCATTACGTTCCCCTTCCTATTTCTCGTATGGCCATATTCACCCTGAATAGTTACTAACATTACTACCAATAACAAACATCGAAAGGTAAGCGGTATTTTAAGTGAGGTTTACAAGTGGGCTGATTTAATATGACGTCACGATTACAGAGATATTTCTTAGTAATTTATACTAAACCTTAAGAAATGTGAGGAGATTTACGTACATCGATTGTGTACGGGAATACACTATTGAATGTTTTAAATTATTGTGGATGGATTCTTGTATCTAGCACAATAATCAGCAACTTAATAATTCGACATCCTCCTAAATATTAGACCGCAGCGCATAGCTTTTATTAGACTAAGCGCTTGATAGGTATACTTACATTAAGATACTGAATAAAAAATCGTACTGGCTTAATATTAAGTGTCAAGATTTACTAAACAATAATATAAAGAGGACTATAAATCATGTCAAATAATTCTTCTAATAACAATACAGACAATGAATCAGTAGAAACCCCTAAGAACAATACTGTGACATCTGTAGAAGTTCTAAAAGACGACAAGTCTAATAAAGACGACAAGTCTAACAAAGACGACAAATCTAACAAAGACGACAAATCTAACAAAGACGACAAATCTAACAAAGACGACAAATCATAACAAAGACGAACAATAACAAAGCAAAAACAAAAAAAAAC
>NZ_NEXU01000026.1:0-747 GCF_002224105.1 Psychrobacter sp. DAB_AL32B
AAATAATGGAAAACTAAGCATAAAGATGACTTAAGTCTGATAAAGACAGCAAATCTGATGCTAATAAAGAAGACAAATCTGCTGCATCTGATAAAGATGATAAGCACAGTGCGACAATAGCTAATATCTATCAATGGGCAACTAAGCTTAAAGATGACTTTACATCCGAAGCATCTAATATGACGCATGACGTTTCCGAAAAAGCGGTTGCTATGATGCTTAAGAGGCTTTTAGATGCCAAAACTGTTGAGTTAGAAGCCTTTGATAAGAAAGTAGCAGACTCTAAAGGTTCGGTAGATAATGCAGAAGAAGAACGTAGTAAGATTGCTGCAAAGAAAGAGCAATACCAAGGTATGATCGACCAACTAGAAGGTTAGTTAGCAATTTAGGCAATTAGTGTCATTAATCCAGTGTTAGACGTTTAAATTAAGCGTTTAGCATTGGATTTTTTATTGTCTTTTATTTTGTTAGAGGAATCAGTCAAATAAGATGTTCATCTAATGAAGAGGTAAACCCCGTGTTGAGCCTTTCCTAAAAAGTGTGTAACTGCTTATAATCCACTAACCGGAGAATAAGCAATGACGCTTTATGATTATGTTTGATGACCGTGTCAGCAGAGATTTAATCTAAAGGGCAATTACACAGAATTTAGGAGATTCCTTTGTATTTATTACAATTATGAGCGCTCTAGCATGGGCAATGGTGGCTGTACACCTATACAGAAATTAAACTACGCAGCTTAATTGA
>NZ_NEXU01000027.1:0-47206 GCF_002224105.1 Psychrobacter sp. DAB_AL32B
TAGTACTTGGCCTTTTATGAAAGATTTAGATTACAGGTTAAATTAAAACTTTTAACCATCCATTTAACCTATTGTTTAGCTGATCATCATTCTAGTTCGTCATATACTGACTAAACTCTTTGCGTAGCTTGGCAAGCTTAGGCGGAATGGCAAAGTTACAGTAAGCTTGACCAGGGTTTCTGTTGAAAAAGTCTTGATGAGCTTCTTCAGCTTCATAGAACTCAATTGCAGGATGTACCTCAGTAACGATATTAAGCCCCATATCTCGTAGCTTATTGATGGTGCGATCGATGGTTGGCTTTTGTGCTTCATCCGTGTAATACACGACGCTGCGGTACTGGCTGCCGACATCATTACCTTGACGGTCCTTAGTGGTAGGATCGTGCGTACCAAAGAAGACATCAAGTAGCACCTCTAGTGGTAGAACAGACTCATCAAAGGTGATGTTAATAACTTCGACGTGTCCAGTATTGCCGCCACATACCGCCTGATAATTAGCCGTGGCTGACTCGCCGCCCATATAGCCTGATACTACTGACTGTACGCCTTTTAGGGCTAAGAATACGGATTCGGTGCACCAAAAACAGCCACCGCCTAAGATAATATTTTGCATAGTTCTTCCTATTCTTATTACTATAAAATATGAGCCAAGCATGTTTGCCAAATCTAGTCTGCTTAGCGATATACATTTAGCTTAACAGCGCAGTTGCCTGCAATAAGTAACAAACAGTAATGTTATAATGTGCTTTTGCTACGTTGAGCAGCTCTCAATTAATAGCATCAAACAAAACTGCTAAATACTTCTAATCTAAGTTCTACTATCAAAGAATGAGTCGCACCATGAGCCAATCTAAGCCTGCTATTATTAAACACGATACCCTATTTGACAAACCGTTCACTACACCACTAGACAAAGCGGCGCGCTTTTCCTTTGATGAGCAAGTGGTGGCTTGTTTTCCAGATATGATTCGTCGTAGCGTACCGGGTTATGGTCAAGTGCTTGCGATGCTACCGATATTTGCCCGTCGTCATTGTAAGTATCGCCAACAGGGTGATAATGGTCAGCGTGTCAGCCGCATTTATGATTTGGGCTGCTCGCTTGGCGCGGCAAGCATGACTTTAGCTGGCGAGTTTGAGCCGCAAGATTTGCAGATTAAAGCGATTGATATATCGCCGGCGATGACCGCTGAAGCAACTATCTTACTGAGTGATAATTATCCTGAGCATGATATAGAAGTTATCACTGCTGATATTCGTAATGTTGAGCTTGAGCCATGTGATATGGTGATTTTAAATTTAACTTTACAGTTTTTACCAGCTGCCGATAGAGTAGCAGTGCTAGAGAAGATTTATGCCGCATTAAGCGAAGGCGGCATACTGGTATTGACTGAAAAAACTCATGCTTTTGATGAGCAGTATGATGCGTGGTTGGTTGAGCGTTATTATGACTTTAAACGCGCCAATGGTTACACCGAGATGGAAATCAGTGGCAAACGTAATGCGCTAGAAAACGTCCTCATTACCGATACTTTAGATGAGCATCATACGCGTTTGTCACAGGTTGGTTTTGAGCGTCATTTAACGTGGTTTCAGTTTTTAAATTTTGTATCCATCGTGGCGTTTAAATAATACTTACGCGCGATGTAAATAACGCTTAGCTTTTTAAAAAATACTTTTTACACTATCTTTTGATCAACACGGTAATCCGCTTTTATGCTTAACGACACTATTCTCCACGCTGAACGTGAACTGTATTTAACCTTGTTGACACTGGCACAGCAACAGCCCATGGCTTATGAGTGGCTCAAGCAGTTACCAACGTGGTTAAATGATATAAAAGACAAAGCCAATTATGCCCATGCGCCTGCTTATCAAGCGTCGGTAGCACGATTGCCAAAATTATCCGTCGATAATGTACAGTTAGATAGCGATATATTGACAGTCAATGCACAGTTGCGTGACTCTGAGCGTAAACAAGCGACTGCTTTGTTAAAGCAACTGATGCCGTGGCGTAAAGGACCTTTTCAAATCGGTAGTCAGATTGGTAGTGATCAGAATAAAGGGGAGCAAGCCGAGCCAATTTTCATCGATACTGAATGGCACAGTGATTGGAAATGGCAACGAGTTGCGCCGCATTTAGGTAATTTAAAAGGACGTCGCGTTCTAGATGTGGGCGGTGGCTCTGGTTATCATGGTTGGCGTATGGCAGGCGCAGGAGCGGATACGGTTATTATTATTGATCCGTCGTGCTTGTTTTATCATCAGTTTATGGCGATTCGTCATTTTGTGGGAGCGGCAGATAGCTATCGTACCCATTATATTCCGGTGCCACTGGAGGCTTTACCTGAAAATAGCCAGTTGTTTGATACGGTGTTTAGTATGGGCGTGCTTTATCATCGCCAATCGCCATTTGAGCATTTACAACAGCTGAAAGGACAATTGGTCAAAGGTGGCGAGCTGGTGCTTGAAACTTTAGTGATTGAAGGCGATGCTAATACCGTACTGGTGCCACATGACCGTTATGCGCAGATGAATAATGTGTATTTTTTACCGTCTGTAGCGGCACTTATTGGCTGGTTAGAGAAAGCTGGCTTTACCGATGTGCGCTGCGTCGATGTGGCAGTGACCTCGACCGATGAGCAGCGCAAAACGGAATGGATGAACTACCATTCGTTAGCGGACTTTTTAGATGTTAATGATTCGACAAAGACCATCGAAGGATATCCTGCTCCCATGCGTGCAACGATCATTGCAAAAAAATAGCACTTACGACGGCAGGCGGTCATGAAAACAAGGAGAAGAGATTATGAAAATATCGACTACTGTGATTATGATTGCTGTCAGTTTATTACCACTACCTACAATGGCGTATGATGCTTATGGCACGCCGTTTGAAGGTTGGGGGTTTGTCAAAGACGACTGGCAACTGGTCTGTGATAATACCTTGACTTGCCGAGCAGCAGGTTATGCAGATGAAGGTTTAGTATCTGAAGAAATACTTTCAGCTAGTATATTGTTGACGATCGTAGCCGGTGAAAAACTGCCTAGTGCAGAAGTTGTTTTGAGTAGCGAGGACTATGATGAGCAAGAAAAATTGGTGAGTGATCAACTATCAGAAAATACTGACAATGTTGAGCTGTCATTAAATGATAAATCTTATGGTATGGTGCAGTTTTCAGCTGACGGAAAAGGGCAGTTAAGTCGCGCCCAACTACAGCAACTGCTCAAACTTGCTAACCAGAATACTAAGATACAGTTCACATCAGGAATTTACAAATGGCAAGTATCGGACAAAGGATTGGCGGCGGTATTGCTAAAACTTGACGAAGTACAGGGTCGCATAGGTACGCCGCTAGCATTTATCAGTAAAAACAATCCCAATCGACAAACACCTAAAAAAGCGTTGAAAATACCTATCGTTAAAAAAGACTATAGCTATTTAGGCGATGCCGCGCTAGAAGCAGGTCAGCAAGCGCTCGACCCAAAAAAACTGGCGTACTTTCAAGCAAATATAAGTCGTTGGGTTGATATTAATTCTGAGCGGTTAATAGGCTCTGAAGATGGTATGGGAGATTGTGAGCTAGTTAATCCTAAAAGTGAGGCTTCTATCAACCTAGCGGAATATTCTAGTAATAATCTTGATTGGGATTTTACACCCGTTAATGCCAATTATACCTTGGCCAGTCACCTCTGTTGGCGCGGTGCCTATAATATGGGTGCAGGATTTTGGCTGATAATTCATGCTAAGCCAAGTAAGCCACAACTGATTACGACATCAGCGAGTGATTACTCTGATGGTGAAATTTCTGCTTTTCACAAGGATAGAGGGATAGGTGATTGCTGGAATAGCAGAACATGGGTATGGAATGGCAAAACCTTTGCACTAACGGAAGATTCTAGTACAGGAATGTGCCGAGGCTTTGCCGGTGGCGCATGGAATTTGCCAACTTACGTCAGTGAAGTCATAAGAAGTGATAACAAGGTTCAGTGAGTCGTGGCGGTACTTAAGCGGTACTTAAATAAACCACTTGTTAAAAGCCATTTCTAACAAGACCTTTAAGATAAAACCGATAAAACCAGCACCGAGGGCCAAAAACATCCAAAAGGTACCGGCACGACCAGCGCCGGACTGTTTTGATAAGTCCCAAATAATAAAAAATAAGAAGGCAATAAAGACGGGCAATAAAATGTAAAGTCCCCAGCTGGTGACGGTACTGGCAGCAATAGCAAACATAATTTTATCCTGTATAGAAAGTAGTAAAGTACTACGCTCTCTATTAGTTATTTTTATGACTTTTTAATGAAATACTTATAAATAGTTGAATAAGTATTCAAGAGTCACGATATGTAGAGAGAGTAGGCAATAAATGGCGTTATTATAACGCGGAATAGACTGGGTATAAATGTTTCGCCAACCTCAGGCAACAGGAACGCTACAATAGCTCTGACCCGCAAGTCATTTAGCGCTTATAATAATGATCAAAAGCAGTCATCAAAAACAGCTATCAAATAAAAGTCGTGACCATCAACTATAATAGTTAGCATTTTATGGCTATTTTTGCTTCAAATAGTGCAATAGCTTGTAAAGGTTGTTATATTTATAGGTTACTTATCTTTTCATCTTATTTTATATCCCATTAATTTTTTGTTTATTTATCTGAGTTTATAGTCCTATGTCACAAGCCCAAATTGATACGCTCGCCTCACTGTTTGACAGTGCGATTCAAGTCCTAAAAACTGACGGCGAACTACCGGCTGATTGGCAAAATAACAGCCAAATTACGCGTACTAAAGATGCCAGCCATGGTGACTTTGCGAGCAACATCGCCCTGACGGCTGCCAAAGCCGCTAAAGCTAATCCACGCCAAGTGGCTGAAAAAATCGTTAATGCCTTGCCTGAAAATCAAGATATCCGCCAAGTAGAAATCGCCGGTCCAGGATTCATCAATGTATTTTTGAATAGCGACGCCAAATTTGCGGTGTTAGACGATATCTTTAATCTGCAAGAACGCTTTGGTTTAAGCAAGCAGTTTGACGGGCAAAAAGTACAAGTTGAATTTGTCTCTGCCAATCCAACGTCGAGCTTACATGTTGGGCATGGGCGCGGTGCTGCATTTGGTATGAGCGTATCAAACTTGCTTGAAGCGATTGGCTATGACGTCACGCGTGAGTATTATGTCAACGATGCCGGTCGGCAGATGGATATCCTAGCCACCAGTACTTATTTGCGTTATTTAGAGATTAATAACGAAACAGTTATCTTCCCATCAAACGCGTATGTCGGTGATTATGTCCGCGATATCGCAGCAACGCTAAAAGTGCAGCATGGTGATAGCTACGTTCATAGTTTTGCAGAAGTTGCTAAAGATGTGCCAGAAGATGCACAATATGAGATAAATTCTGATGGCGAAAAAGTACTGCTATCAGGTGATAAAGAAGCCCATATCGACGGTCTGATTGTCAATAGCAAAGCATTACTTGGTGAAAGCTATGAGCTATTTTTAAATGCAGCATTGAATAGTATTTTGGCTGATATCAAAGACGATCTAAATGACTTCGGTGTAAGCTACCAATGCTGGTTTAGCGAAAGATCGATTGATAGTGAGATTGAGCCAGTCTTACAGATTTTAGATGACAAAGGCTATCTGTACGAAAAAGACGGGAATATTTGGTTTAAATCGACTGATTTTGGTGATGAAAAAGACCGTGTAGTACGCCGCGCCAACGGACAAAGTACGTATTTTGCTTCTGATATCGCTTATCATAAAAATAAGTTCGATCGTGGTTTTGACAAAGTCATTAACGTTTGGGGCGCAGACCATCATGGTTATGTGCCACGTGTAAAAGCTGCCTTGTTGGCACTTGGTATCGATGCTGATCGTCTTGATGTGGTACTGGTACAGTTTGTCGCATTATGGCGCGGTAGCGAAAAAGTGCAAATGTCATCACGTTCTGGCAAATTTGTCACCTTACGTGAGCTGCGTCATGAAGTTGGCAATGA
This sequence comes from Psychrobacter sp. DAB_AL32B, assembly GCF_002224105.1. Taxonomy (NCBI): domain Bacteria; kingdom Pseudomonadati; phylum Pseudomonadota; class Gammaproteobacteria; order Moraxellales; family Moraxellaceae; genus Psychrobacter; species Psychrobacter sp. DAB_AL32B. The sequence goes on from NZ_NEXU01000027.1 coordinate 6,002, forward strand.
TGCGGCGCGTTTTTACTATGTCGCACGTAAGCCTGAAGTGCATGTTGACTTTGATTTAGAGCTGGCCAAATCGCAAAGTAAGGACAATTTGGTTTACTACATTCAGTATGCGCATGCGCGCGTTTGCCGCGTCCTTGAGAAATTAGTGAGCAGTGGTTTAAATGTTGATGATGCTATTGGTGCCGAGCAGCAGCAGTTACTCACTGCGCCTAGCGAAGATGAGCTGATTAAATTGCTTGCTGCTTATCCAGCTACTTTGCTACGCTCAGCGACAGGCTATGAGCCGCATATATTGACCAACTATCTTAAAGAATTAGCCGCACTATTTCATGGTTGGTACGACGGCAATCGCATCCTCCCGGTGAGTCTGACTTCAGGTGAAACACCGAGCGTAGATGAGATGGCTTTGATGCAAGCCCGTCTACGCTTGTCTAAAGCAGTACGGCAAGTATTGAGCAATGGGCTTGGTTTATTAGGGTTATCTGCACCGTCTAGCATGTAAGATAAAAGCAGACGATTGATAGTAATAATTCGACAATGACAGATATATTCAGTAGGGAGAACGAGATCCATGTTAGCCAAAAAACCAAAAGGTGCCACTGAAAAGCGCAAGACGAGTAGTGTGTCAGGCTTATTATGGATGTTTGTTGGAGCGGTTCTAACGCTCATGATTGGGGTATTTTTATACCTTTCACCATTGTTTAACTTTAGTCCTGGTGATAGCGCTGCCGGTACGGATCCTGATAAACAAATACAGCAAAGAGTCGACACGGATACTGATAATGGTGATTATGAGTTCTACGATATTTTACCCAATCAAGAAATGGCGACTATCCCTGATGAAGATTTCGGTAACACAGAAAACGGTCAAATAGGTCAAATTACAGATTTCGAACCTGATGTCGTTGTTAATCAATCTGAAAGTACTACCCCGAATAGTAACGATGATACCGGTAATTTTGGTATCTCTGAAAACACGACTATTGAACCCGGCCGCGGCAACAACGCTGCTACTGGCAATAACAGCGATGATATTGTCATTGTTGAAGAAGATGCGACTTACGATGGAACGCCAGCTACTAGCAATACGGCTGCTGGCTCAAACAGAACAAACACGGCGAATACAGGTAACGCGAGTATACAACCAGCCAAACCTGCTGCGACTTATATTTTGCAAATCAACAGCTTTGGTGATGCGGACGAAGCGGATCGTCGCCGTGCGCAAGTGCTTATGGCAGGTGTTGATGCTAGAGTGGTGAAGAACACCACTGGTAATGGCTTGCCTATTTATCAGGTTATCTCGCGCCCGATGAATAACCGCCAAGCAGTTGCTACTGCGCAGCAACGACTACAAAATAATGGTATTGATTCTATTATTGTTGAGCAGCGTCGTTAGGGTCGGTATTTTGGTGTGGTCTATCAAATAAAAAGCGTCACAACGACGCTTTTTTTATCCCTTTTTTTTAGAACATCCTATCAAACTTCATATAAGAGCATAATGATGACTGTCACCCATTCAGAAACTGTACCCGTCGGTATGATGAAAGCTTTCTTTCAAAAATACTTTATCGATGCCTTTACTGGCATGGCACTGGGACTTTTCGTGACCCTAATTGCTGGTCTTATTATCTCGCAAATCGGTGGCTGGCTAAATATACCAGCATTGATTGCGGTTGGTAAGCTGGCATCAGTATTGATGGGCGCGGGTATCGGTGTGGGCATCGCTTATTATCTCAAAGCACCAACCTTAGTGATGCTCAGTTGTTTAGTGGCGGGAATGTTGGGCGCACATTCCGAAGCGCTGATGGCGGGGACATTATTTACACCGCAAGTAGGCGGCCCTGCAACGTTTGTTGCGCTGCCTGGCAATCCGATTGGGGCTTATCTGACGTCAGTTTTCGCTTATCGGGCTGGTACATGGGTCGCTGGTAAGACTAAGCTTGATATTTTACTAGTACCGTTATTGGTATGCGCAGTGGCATTGGCAGTTTGCGCCCTACTTAATCCGCCTGTTGTTGCGGCTGTCAATGCGATTGGCCAAGGCATTCAAGCAGCAACGACCCTTCAGCCATTATTGATGGGTATTGTGATTGCTGTAGTGGTGGGCATTTTGCTGACCATGCCGACATCTAGTGCTGCTATTTGTATTGCGATTGGACTTGGTGGCGTAGCAGGCGGGGCAGCGGTAGTGGGCTGTGCAGCGCATATGATAGGTTTTGCGGTAGCAAGTTATAAAGATAATGGTATCAGCGGCGTGATATCTCAGGGTTTGGGAACCAGTATGCTACAGATTCCCAATGTCCTCAAAAAACCTATCGTTTTATTACCCGCAGTGATAGCAAGTGCTGTCGTTGGTCCTATCGCGACCGTCGGTTTTGGGCTGGCATGTACGGCTACAGGAGCCGGTATGGGTACCGCCGGATTGGTCGGCGTGTTTGGTGTGATTGAAGCGTCACAAGAGATTATGAGCACGGGACAGTTATGGACGGCGATTATTTTATTGATGTTTGTATTACCTGCTGTGATTGCTGGTATGGTGGCATATATAATGCGCCGAGCTGGTTGGTTGGTCGATGGTGATATGAAACTGCCTTAGGTTGTTTATGCACAATGCACAATGCTCAATGCTCAATGCTCAATGCTCAATGCTCAATGCTTAAAGTTATCCTAATGATGACTCATAAAGAAAGCCCAGCTATTTAAACAGCTGGGCTTTCTTTATTCTATCTTTTATACAGGATTTATTTATAAAAGCTTTTAAAATTAACGACGCACATCTTTAGGTGCATCGCCGTTTGGCCAATCTTTATCTTTATTGGCTTTTACAGGGCGAGGCAAGTGGGTAAAGTAAGCAGCAATATCGACCGCTTCTTGATCGCTTAACGAGTTACCTTGACCAAATGGCATTTTACCTTTGATAAATGCAGCGGCAGTATAGGTACGTGCCATACCGGCACCATCATTGAATGACTTATCGCCCGCAACTGCTGGATAGATATAAGTACCATCGTCATTGTATTGGCCTTCACCTTCAACGCCATGACAGACGGTACATTTCTCTGCAAATAGTTTTTTACCATTATCAGTATTTGGCTCTAAGTTTTTATCAACTTTAACAAAGCCGCGGCCTTCAGGTGACACACCAAACGGCATATCTTGTGACAGCCAGCTCATGTAAGAAACCATCGCATTCATATCATCTGAAGCTAGATCAAGTGCTTTACCATTCATTGAACGCTCAAAACAACCATTAATTCGCTCTTGTATCGTATTGACGCGACCAGCTCGCGTACGATAAATGGGATAAATACTTGGCATGTTATTCCAAGGTGCAGCATAGGCCTCTGAGCCTTTGCCTAAGTGACAGCTGGTACAATTAAGCTGATTACCGACGTTATCTGGCATTTCTTTGTAGGTATTGGTAGCGATTAGTAGACCACGGCGTACCGCTGCGCCATATTCGTCATCAGGAATAGTAGATTCGTCCGGCATTTTGATAGAAGGTTTGCCAGCTGCTGTAGCGTCGCCCCCTGCGCTAGCAGTCGTGTCATTGGCAGCTGGCATACTACCTTTTAATGTATCGGCATATGCCTGAAGGTCTTTTACCCTTGCTATTGCTGCTGCTTCTTCGACACGGTCAACCGCTTTGACTTCATTACTATCGCTACAGCCGGTCACACTGGCTGCACTAATCGCAAAAATGGTGGCTATTAAAAAGGAGGAGGACTTGGCGCGAGGGAATGTTTTCATTAGAATATCCTTATCTTAAAAAATAATATGTAAATCTGAATTTATATGATAGTTTAGTTGCCATAATGGCAAAAATAACTTTTTATTTCGAATAGATAGAATGCTCATAGTGCCAAGAACAAGAGCAATGATTAGAACAATGACAAGTATGCTTAGGCATTCGTAGCAATCTTATTCAATAATCAGCCTAACTCTACCTATCGAAATATAACAAGTAATTAATCTGTAAGCTGCTAGTAACATAATTGTACCAAATACAAATACGTAAAGTGTTTCAAAATTAAAAATAATAACCTATTTAGTAAATTAAAGATAAAATTTAGGTATATTGCCTATTATTTATAAAGTGTTTATTATTTTAATGATTAAAAAAGGGCTTAAACGTTATCTGCGTTTAAGCCCTTTTTGTATGGATGTTCTTTATCATTGCTGATTTAGCTCTAAGTTATTTAGCTTCAAGTTATTTAGCAATAACCGCCTTACGGACAGTAGTTTTTTTATGGTTTTTACCTTTTAACTTCCGAGAAATTTTATTGATGTCATTGAGCACTTTGCTATAACGTGCTGGGAACACACGCTGGACAGCATCCATCATTTTGGCATCATTTCCAATCAAGCAGCGCGGCTGGTTCGTCGCTGCGGCATGCAAAATAACCCATGCGGCCTTGCTGGCATCAAATTTTAAAAACTTATTAAAACTACTAATGGCTTTGCTGCCGCCGCGCATACCGATATCTTTGATGCTGTCGTTACCACGCGCGCTATTGGCGATGTTGGTTCTAATACCACCAGGATGAATACAGGTTGCTGACACACCGCAATGCTGAATATCTAGCTCTTGGCGCAAACTCTCGGTAAAGCCACGTACGGCAAATTTACTGGCGTTATAGGCAGATTGTGAAGGCTGAGCAGTCAAACCAAAGAGGCTTGAGATATTGACGATATGACCATGTTCTTTAAACTGGCGACATTTATTATCTTTATTGGCAAATTCGCTTTCTTTGACGCTATTTTTAATTAACGGCAAAAATGCTTTGGTGCCATAGACTACGCCCCAAAAATTGATATCCATTACCCATTCAAGTTCGCTAATGCTACTGCCTTCGACCGTCGAATACAGCGCTACGCCTGCATTATTAAAGATAAAATTCACTTTGCCATGCTCTGCCATGACATTATCCGCCCAAGCCTCAACGGCCTTGTTATTTGAGACGTCGAGTACCGTGGTAGTCGCTTTAATATCGTAACCAACGAGCAGCTCTTTGGTTTGTAGTAGCTGCTCGGCGTTGATATCAGATAACGCCACATGACAGCCCATTTTTGCTAAATGAATGGCAAGCTGACGTCCCATACCAGATCCTGCACCCGTAATAGCAGCGACATGGTTATGATAATAAGGAGCAATGTCATGGTCTGCATTGGTAGAAAAAGGCAGATGTTGACGTAGTGAGGTTGCTAGAGCAGATACGTTATTAAGCATGATAAACAGTCCTTTGTCTCATTAATAATATTACTAGATAATAGAGGCTTACTAGCGTTTCTACCTTAGCATGATTTATGATGAGGACTGATGGCGATTGATAGACGCCGCTGTCATTTTTATCCAGTACATTGGCTGCAATAAAAAAATGAAAAAATAAGCAGACATAAAAAGAGCGTCTAGCATAAGATATGATAGACGCTACTAATTTAATGACAGTTTTAATAAAGCAAATAAGACCCTTTAAGCGTCTATTGCTATCTGTTCTGAGTCATCATTAGAAAAGGTGATTTCAGGGATTTTACCTTCGTTAATTACTTGCTCATCAACGAGTACTGTCTTAGCATCTTTCATAGAAGGCAGCTCATACATCGTCTCAAGAAGGGCATTTTCAACGATAGAGCGCAGTCCACGAGCACCAGTTTTGCGTGCCATGGCTTTTTTAGCAATCGCATCAAGCGCTTCTTTGGTAAACGTAATGTCAGCGCCTTCCATATCAAACAGATACTTATACTGCTTAACCAAAGCATTTTTAGGCTCCGTCAATATTTGAACCAATGCATCTTCGTCCAGCTCTGTAAGCGCAGCAAGGACAGGAAGACGACCGATTAGCTCAGGAATAAGCCCAAACTTAATCAAATCTTCAGGCTCTACTTGTTGCAGCAGCTCTGAGCTACGTTTACTATCGTCTTTTGAGCTCACATCAGCATTAAAGCCAATGCCTGTTTTTTCCGTACGCTGCTGAATGACTTTATCAAGGCCAGCAAACGCGCCACCAACGATAATCAAGATATTGCTGGTATCAACTTGGATCAGCTCTTGCTGTGGATGCTTACGACCACCGTGCGGCGGAATAGCAGCAACCGTGCCTTCGATGAGCTTTAGCAAAGCTTGCTGAACGCCTTCGCCTGACACATCACGCGTGATAGAAGGGTTGTCACCTTTTTTGCTGATTTTATCAATCTCATCGATATAGATGATGCCTTGTTCCGCTTTACTGACATCATAATCTGATGCTTGTAATAGCTTCTGCACGATGTTTTCAACGTCTTCGCCGACATAACCTGCTTCGGTTAAAGTCGTCGCATCTGCCATCGCAAAAGGCACATCGAGTAGACGTGCTAAGGTTTGGGCAAGTAATGTCTTACCAGAACCTGTAGGACCAATCAGCAAGATGTTGCTTTTCGACAATTCAACCATCGCATCATCAGCGCCGATCTTAGCTTTTTTGCTGTCATTGGCTAAAGTTTGGCTAACTTTTAGACGCTTATAATGGTTATAAACGGCAACAGCCAAGGCTTTCTTGGCAGCATCCTGTCCGATGACGTACTCATCAAGCTTGGCACGCAATTCTTTTGGCGTTGGTAGCTTTTTATTGACCCAAGAAGTATCAATGTCGCTATCGTCATCACCATTTTCGTCAGTGTCGGCAATGAGATCAGTACACAGCTCAATACATTCATTACAGATATTGGCATCGTCAGCAGCAATCAGCTGCTTCACTTCACTTTTTTCTTTGCCGCAAAACGAGCACTGCGGGGTATTATCTTCTGCCATAAAAGGCGCTCCTAAAATTTAATGCTTATAAATATTCTGAATGTCTACGTCGATACTTGAGTGTGCTGCCATTAAGTTTAAATAGGGCATAACTAAGTTTAAATAGGGCATAATACTCAGGCATCGCGGCTTATCAAGGCTCTTATACGGTTACTAATATGGTAACTACAACTATTATAGTCACTATTTATAGTGACTATAAAACAGTGACTATAAAGAAGCAGGGCGACGCTCTAATACTTCATCGATCAGACCATATGCTTTGGCTTCTTTAGCATCTAGCCAATAATCACGCTCGACGTCTCTTTCAATTTTCTCTACCGGTTGCCCAGTACGCTCAGCCAAGATTTCATTTAAGCGAGCACGAGTTTTTAGGATTTCACGTGCATTAATTTCGATATCGGTTGCTTGACCTTGCGCACCGCCTGAAGGCTGGTGAATCATCACGCGAGCGTTGGCTAATGCGTAACGTTTACCTTTCTCACCAGCGGCCAATAGGAATGAACCCATGCTATACGCACCGCCCATACAAATGGTCGATACTTCAGGTTTGATAAAGTTCATGGTATCAAAGATTGCCAAACCAGCACTGACTGAGCCGCCTGGCGAGTTGATATATAAATGAATATCTTTATCAGGGTTTTCAGCTTCTAAAAATAGCAACTGCGCCACAATAAGATTGGCCATATGGTCTTCGACTTGACCGGTTAAAAAGATAACACGCTCACGCAATAGACGTGAAAAAATATCAAACGAGCGTTCACCACGTGCTGACTGCTCAACCACCATAGGAACCAATGCGCTTTGAGGGGCGCTCTGAGTATATTGCATGCTTTGAGCATCGTTGTGTGCACTCATCAACATATCAAAATGCGGGTTGGCAGTGATGCGATCATAATCTGTCATAAAAATATCCTGTTTATAAATATAAAAGATAAAAGGTAGAGGCTTGCAAATCGTTCATTTTTTATTGGTGTTTATCATTGTAAACATTGCTGGTTTGTAATAAAACTTACTAGCTAATAAAACCTATTGGGTTCAATGAAAATCTATATATGGTCAATAGCTGATAAATAATGGTACTGAACCGTAGCTGCTAAAAATAATTGAGCTAATGGTAACTTTTTTATCGGGACAATAGTAACTTTTTAATGTGACAAATGATAAATGACTCCCTATTAATAAGGGGTTTATGCGCATTTATCAAGGGCTGTACCGATAAACTATTCATAAAGATAGTATATAAGTTACCAATAAAAATGCCCTAACACATATGTTAGGGCATTGCGTTAGGGCATTTTTGGATCAATCTTAGCAATCAGTACCACTTAAAGGCAAGTTGCTAAGTTAGCGCTTGCTAAACTACATAGCTTGCTGCTGTTGTTGCTGAGCAGCCAATAGGTCTTGGTAGCTGACTTCTTTGTCAGTCACTTTACCTTGGCCAATCAGATAATCAACGACCTGGTCTTCTAGAACCACAGACTCAATGTTGGCGCGCTGTTGCTTGTCATTGGTATAGTACTCAATGACTTCGCTTGGATCTTCGTAGTTTTCTGCTGCTTCTTTGATGAAAGTTTCAACACGTTCTTGATCAACTTCTAAGCCTTTGGTATCGATAACACGAGCAACGATGATGCCAAGACGGGCAGCACGTAGCGCTTGTTCTTCAAACAGCTCATTTGGTAGCATGTCTTTATCGAAGCTATCCGCGTTTGCACCAAACTGCTGAGAAAAACGTTGCATCATCATGTTGCGTTGACGCTCGATTTCTTGCTCTAGCATGGCGTTTGGTACGTCAAACTCGTTTTTTTCTAGCAAAGCGTCAAAAGTCGCTTGCTTCACTTGGCTACGCGCAGCATTTTTGATTTCGCGTTCCATGTTTTTACGGACGTCATCTTTTAACTTCTCAACGCCACCTTCTTTGACACCAAATAGCTCAAGGAATTCTTCGTTGATTTCAGGTAGCTTAGATTTTTCAACCAATTTTACGTTGATTTTGAACTGAGCTTCTTTTCCAGCTAAATTTTCAGCTTGGTAATCTTCTGGGAAAGTCACGTCGATGGTTTTTTCTTCGCCAGCTTTCATGCCTTTGATGCCTGCTTCAAAACCTGGAATCATCTGGTTGCTACCGATAACCAGTTTGAAGTCTTCAGCAGAACCGCCTTCGAACTTCTCGCCATCGATAGAGCCTTCAAAGTCAAAGGTCACTTGATTGCCTTTGTCTGCTTTACCTTTTTTCTCAACGAATTCTTCACGTTGTTTTTGTAGGTTTTCAATCATGGTATCAACATCAGCTTCATCAACCTTGGCTGTGTGACGCTCAACTTCGATTTCATCGATACCTTGAACATCGACTTCAGGGAAGATTTCAACCGTTGCTTGATAAACCAAGAAATCATCTTCAAGTTTTACGTCGTCGATATTAGGCATGCCAACAGCGCGGATGTCTTCAGATTTGATCGCTTCAAAGACGGTATCACGGATGACGTCGTTGATCACTTCTTGTTGAATGCCAGCACCGTACTGTGAACGGATATGTGACATTGGGACGTTACCTTTACGGAAACCGTCAATCTTGGCAGTTTTCGCCACTTGACGAATACGACCTTCAACTTTGTTTTGAATCTTTTCAACGGGTACTTTAACCGTTAGCTGAGTTTCTTTGTTAGATAACTTGTTGGTTGTGACTTGTAAATCTGTAGCCATGATCATTACACCTTTAGGATTAAATAATAGACAACCATGCCTCAAAATATGGGCGTGTACGATTGGTTGCCGTTGGAATAAATAGGGGATAGTGATAGCTATTTTACCACCAATGCCTTGAGCAATCGCCTTTGGCACTGATATGAAAAATGATAAATCTTAATGGACGCTATCAAATATCAATATTAAACCGTTAATGGGTCGCATAATAACGCTTTTTGATGAATTATACAGACAAATAACGGCTTTCAACAAAATTTTAAAAGTAGAACAGTATAATCTATCTGATTATTAAAGTAAAAATTATCTCTTTAATAGCAGCTCGCAAGATTTCTATAGACCTTCCGCTACCTGCTATCAAATAAGGTTACAGCGGCAGTTGCGTCAATAATTGCTGAATCGCCTGACCGCGATGACTGATACGGTTTTTATCGGCAGCGCTTAAGCTGGCGGCAGTTGCTTGTAACTCTGGCAACCAAAATAATGGATCATAACCAAAGCCGCCATCACCATGAGGGGCTTCTAAAATCTCACCTTGCCATAAACCTTGCGCGATAATTGGTAGCGGATCATCGGCATGGCGCACCATTGCCAATACGCAAACAAATAGCCCTTTAATGGATTCGTCAGCCTGCTCAGCGCGGATAGGCTGTAAATCAGCGATAAGTTTGACGTTGTTTTTGTCATCGTTACCGTGCTCGCCTGCATAGCGCGCAGAGTAAATACCTGGTGCATTGCCTAATACGGGTACGCAAATCCCTGAATCATCAGCAATGGCAGGTAAACCACTAATACGACTGGCATGTCGCGCTTTAATAATGGCGTTTTCGATAAAACTCAAGCCATCTTCAATCGCATCGTCGATATCCAACTGTCCTTGCGGCACAACCGTCACATCTAAATTTGCTTCGGCAAACAATCTTTTAAACTCAGCCAGTTTGCCTTTATTATTACTGGCGAGCACCCACTGATTATGAGTGGTTGATTGGTTAGAAGATAGCGAAGTACTGGTAGCGCTCATTGGGTCTGTCCCGTTATATAGTAATAAAGAGTATGATCTGATTTTAACTGTTAGCTCTGTTCTAATGCTATTGTTTATTAATTTGTCATTTACGCAAATACTGGCTAAACCTGACGTTGAGCATTGCTACGCGGATAGTTGATAAATAACTACTGGCTATGCTAGTTGCACTTTTCATAACATTTGGTAACTGATATTTGTCGCGACTATTGCTATAATAGCTACCAAGCTATCGTGAATTATATCTTATAGCTTGTGAATATTAAGTTAATAAACGTTTAAAAAGCCAAGTATTTGGCTTTTGAGCGCACAGCAAGAAAAAAATAAGCGTTAATTTTGGATTCATAATAATACGTGATACTGTGTTAAACAATAACATGTAGTAAGCGATAAAATTCATTTCGAATAATAAACTCAGCCAATTTAGTTCGCTATTTTATAGAGTATTTTGCGTGGTAAAAATAGCGTAAAATTCGGTTTCTACAATCAGTTTCTATTAATCATTTTCTATAAAATCACAACTAAAACTAGCAAGGATAAAATAATTATGTCAAACGTTACTTTACCAAACCTACCGTATGCAAAAGACGCGCTTGAGCCACATATCAGTGCCGAGACGTTAGAATACCATCATGATAAGCATCATGCTGCTTATGTGAACAAATTGAACGAATTGCTACCAGGTTCTGGCCTAGAAGACAAAACTTTGTCAGAAATCATCGTAGCAACCGCGAAAGATGACAGCAAGCAAGGTATGTTTAACCAAGCAGCCCAAGTATGGAACCACACGTTCTATTGGAACTGCATGACGCCAGACAACGGCGGCGGCGAACCTACTGGTGATCTAAAAGCTAAAATCGAAGAAGATTTCGGTAGCTATGATAAATTCCGTGAAGAGTTCAAAAACGCAGCAATGACTCAGTTTGGTTCAGGTTGGGCATGGTTAGTTGCTGATAAAGTTGGCGGCAAACTGTCTATCGCTAAAACTGCTAACGCTGATACGCCACTTGCACATGACCAAGTAGCGGTATTGACTTGTGACGTGTGGGAACATGCTTACTACATCGATTATCGTAACCGTCGTCCTGACTATGTTGATACCTTCCTAGACAAACTAGTGAACTGGGACTACGCAAACGCAAAATATAAAGGTCAAGATGCTGGTGTTGAAGAGTAATCTTTAAGACTCAAGTATTTGATTAATAAAAAAGGACGCTGAGAGGCGTCCTTTTTTGGTTTGTATTTTAGAAACTAATAATTTATTTTTGCTTATCTCTTTGTTTAATATGTTCTTGCGTCTCTAAAGGAATTAAATCTTTATATAAGCTTTCAAGCTCTTTTGGTTTAGTAATTAGTTGATCCGCAATATAATTCAATATACTAAATAATTTCTCAGCAATCTCAGCATTATCGTCTAAGTTTATCTGCCCAGGATGTACTGCGTTGTTTCCTACCACTCTTAATAAGTCTAAAGCTTGCTGTATTGTAGGGCTTAATCCTTCCGTTACTAAGTCCTTTATATCATCATTAATTTTCTTCCCGCTCTTACCTATTTGTTTCAAAAGCATTTGAAGAGCTAAGCGCAAAAGAGCGGTAGAACCTTTTGGCGAATCCACTAAGATAGTTGAAGCTTCAATATAAAGAGCTTTTATACTTTCATCTAAGTCTTCGTTTGGTGGTGGAATTGTAGTTTTTTTAGGATAAACAAGCTCTTTATTTACCCACAATGTAAAGTTATTACATGCAGCGCAAGTTGCTACTGAGAAGCCTCTAGGTACGAATCTATAAAGTCTCGATTGCAAAGGATTTTTAATGCCTCTTAGGAAAACTAAGATTGCTTCTTGAGTATAATCACGTACTTGATTTCTATAATCTAGGTACAGGTTATTGATAATCTCGTTAGCTGTGCTACCTGCTTTATTCGCGTCAAACCATTCTTGAGTAGCAACGGTATTGCAGTGTGGACACTGAAACTTAATACTTTCATACTTAGGTAACATTTGGGACTCCGTAAATTAATAGCATATTACTCTGGTCAGAAGTTGAACTTGTGCTTATAGAACCTCAAACCCAAATTTCCCCAACGCCTCTCTCAACATCGCAATATTATAATAAGCATGCGCATTAACGGTATTTTGAAAGAAGATATATAACGTATCAAAATGCTGACGCTGATTGGCAATCGCTTGCGCCCAGTCGTTCATTTCAATCTCACTATAGCGATAATCATGACGGTCAGCTGCACTCATCGCATCCCACCAGTTTAGATTATTACCATGCATGCGCAGATAGCCAGTGCGCTGTGTAAATATCAGCCGTGACGGCGGTAGACCACTGACTTTGGGGTAATCAACGCTACACCAAATTAGCCCTTGCTCGGTAAAGCTGTCGACCACTTGCGGGGTATGCCAGCCGTTATGACGAAATTCAACGGCTAATGGATAATCTTTAAACCAGCTGACAAGATTGGCGAGATATAAACGATGCTCGCGAGTACGATCAAAGCCATGCGGGAATTGTAATAATAGTGGCGCTAGAGCATTGGCTTCGATAAGTGGTGTGAGGGCAGTCAGAAACGCTTGGGCATGTTCGGCAGTGCCTTTACGCGCATGCGTAAAGTCTTGATGGAGTTTGATCGCAAATTTTAATTCACTGTCTGCTTGCACATATGCTTTGTCGACCATACCTGCAAAGGCTCTTTGTCCGATAGGCGCGTAAAAGGTGCTATTGATTTCTACTGCACCGTATTGTTTGGCGTATTCACGTAAGAAGTCCGTTTTTTTGGTGCCAGTAGGGTAGAGCGTACCGAGTAAGTCGGTATCGCTATAACCACCAGTACCAAGGTATATCTTTGGTGAAGAATTGGAGGGATCAGTGGGATTACTGATAGTAGTGGCCTGATTTAAGGAGTTAGATGTCTTGGAACTATTATTAATCATAAATGAATTCCTTATCAGGCGAACTTTATCAGGTAAACGTTGAGGTTAAAAAAGCAAAGTAGATAAAGCCATAAGCCATAACACAAACAATAAGGTCAGTGCCAAAAACTGGGCGGCAGAGCCAACATCTTTGCCTATCTTTGCTAATGGATGCTGTGCAGTTGAAGTATGGTCGATACTTGCTTCAAGTCCTGTATTAAACAGCTCAACGATAATAGATAAAAAGGAGGCGATAAGCAGGATCATTTTTATAGTGATGGTCAAAGGGATGAATACGAGCGCAATGACCAAGACTAAATTGAGCCAAAATGCTTGTCGAAAAGCCGCTTCATTTTTATAGGCCGCCATAAAGCCATCGGCAGAGTAGCCAGCAGCTTTAACGATTCGCCCAAAGCCTACCTTACCTTTTACATTATCAGCGAAGCTTCCAGCAGTTTCCGTTCCCGCATCTGGTGTATGAGCAGCATGGTCATGATGATTGTGCTGATTAGGCGATCGAGAAATCGGCTGTTTATCAGAGTTAGGCTGTTTAAGGTCGCTCATATAGAAGTCTCAATCATCGTTGAAGAATAGCGGACAGTTTAGCACGCGTAAACTTACTTTTGTCTAGACCATAACCACTCAATTAATGCTAAAAGCGCGTTGTTTTCTGTGTTATCACCAAGCTCACGACCGCTCAGCTCACGATAGATTGCTGCGCGTCCGTCATCAAATAGCGATTGCGCGTATTTAGTCGCGTTATCAACGCCCATCAATTTAACATAGGTAGATTTATCTAGTTTCTCATCGCTACCAGCAGGCTTGCCTAACGCATCGGTGCTGGTAGTGACATCCAAAATATCATCTTGTACTTGAAAGGCGAGACCAATATGCTGGGCGCATTCTTGCAATGCCATACGCTGCGGAGCCGTAGCGCCAGCACAGATACCGCCCATCAGCATGGCCGCTTCAATCAACGCTCCCGTTTTATCACGGTGAATCGCTTCTAAATCGCTTTGTGAAATACCAGTAGTGGCTTCGGCATTGAGATCAAGCATTTGACCGGATACCATACGCCGTGCACGCGGGGCAAATATGGCGAATAGCTGGCTGGCGATAGCTGAATCAAAGGGCGCAAAGGTTGGCATCTCGGCGCTCAACACTTCAAAGGCTAATGTCTGCAATACATCACCTGCCAGTAGTGCCGTCGATTCTTCAAAGACGATATGAGCGGTCGGCTGCCCACGGCGCAGTTCGTCATCGTCCATACACGGCAAGTCATCGTGCACCAACGAATAAGTATGTAACAGCTCAACCGCTAAGGCAGCACGGCGACACATATCATAATCCGAGTCGTTTTCTAACAAAGCTTCCAAACCATCGGCGTTAGTCATGCTATTTTCACTATAATTATTATTATAGGTGCTAGCAAAGGCGCTGGCGACTAATAATGGGCGTACCAATTTACCTTGACCGGTCATCACATAGCGGCACGCATCAAGCAGTGGACTTGGCAGCTCAGCGTAAGCAAATAAAACGTCGATATCTTGCGTGAGTTGCGTGCGCACATCGTGATGAAACTGCTTAGTATTGGTAAAAGGCATAAAGCGGGTATCTGCAAGGTTTGGCGTAAAAGAAACAGTCATAATCCAACCATCTATCAGGTGAATAATAAAAATATCGTTAGTGTAGCATGATAGATTATATTCCTTGTGCCACACGTTGCCTCCGTGAATAATTTTTTACGCTTTAGTGTTAAAAAAACCGTTTGAACCACTGAAATACGATAACAAGCCGTTGTTACGTATTGGCGACTTAACTTAGCGGCTGAATATGTTTTGATAAGAGGTTACGTTAAGCGTTTGCTTTTCACGCGCTAATTCTAGTATACAAACAAACACTTAAGGCAGATTGCTAGTCAGGTAAAGGGCTGCTGCTGATTTAAGAGTGACTTGTGAGTATGGTATTAGCTTGTGACAGTCGGGGGCATAATCCCCTACACTAATTGGCGTGAAAATGATTTGGTGGCTAGAACGTGAGTTTTTGTGCAGATTGTTTGAGCAAAAATTTCATATAACACCGATTCTGATTCAAGATTTTGACTCAATTATCAAATCAATATCAGTATAAATATCAGTAACTGAAACAATAGTATATAAATAAAGCGTCCTATTTATTTGTGCTAACGCGGTAACATTAAGCATAGAAAATGAATATATAAACATGAGCGCTGGATAATAAAGACATCATCACTGCTCAAGCTAATTTGCTAAGTTTTATAAGTTAGTAATTGAGCAGTGCTTTTACTCGTTTTACGCACAATAACTGGCTATCTGTTTTATATTCTAAAACATAGCCTTTATTACATAGCAAGGAGTTCCAAATGGTATACCAAGGAAATCGCATTACGGTGACAATGCTAGAAGATGGCATCGCCAATATGCAATACAACGCCGAAAATGAGAGCGTGAATAAGTTCGATGCTGAAACTAATAAACAATTTGCTGAAGTGGTTAACGCGTTAGAAAAAGCGGATGACGTTAAAGGTTTAATCGTAACATCAAGCAAAGGCGTATTTATCGCTGGTGCTGATATTACAGAATTTGTGGCTTCTTTTAAGCAGCCAGAAGAAGAAATCAAAGATTGGGTTATTAATATTAATGACGCCTTTAATCGCTTTGAAGATTTGCCGTTCCCGAAAGTAGCTGCCATCAATGGCGCGGCACTTGGCGGTGGTTGTGAGATGACCTTGGTTTGTGAATACCGCGTCATGAGCGATAAAGCGATCATCGGTCTACCTGAAACCCAACTGGGTATTTTCCCAGGTTTTGGTGGTACGGTTCGTACTACCCGTGTCATCGGTATCGATAATGCGCTTGAGCTGATTGCGACTGGTACACCTAAAAAAGCACTGGATGCGCTAAAACTAGGCTTGGTTGATGCGACCGTTGCTGCTGATGATTTGCAAGATGCGGCGATTGACCTAGTTAAAAAATGTATCTCAGGTGAACTTGATTGGAAAGCGAAGCGTGAAGAGAAGCTGAATCCAGTTAAATTAAACCAGCTTGAGCAAGCGATGGCGTTTAACAGTGCAAAAGGTATGATCTTTGCAAAGGCCAATCCTAAACAGTATCCTGCGCCAGCACTTGCTATCGCGGCGATGGAAAAACACGTTAACTTACCACGTGATAAAGCGATTGAAGTAGAAGCTGCTGGTTTTGCAAAAGCGGCCAAAACCCCACAAGCAGAAAGCTTGGTTGGTTTATTCTTAAGCGATCAATTGGTTAAAAAACTAGCGAAGCAGCACAGCAAAAAAGCACATGAAATCAATGAAGCTGCGGTATTGGGCGCTGGTATCATGGGCGGCGGTATCGCTTATCAAGCAGCCAGCAAAGGCTTACCAATCATCATGAAAGACATCAAGTCTGAGCAATTAGACCTTGGTATGGGCGAAGCAAGCAAGTTACTTGGTAAAATGGTTGATCGCGGCAAAATGACCCCAACTAAAATGGGCGAAACCTTAAGCCGTATCCGTCCTACTTTGAATTATGGCGATTTTGCTGAGACTGATATCGTTATCGAAGCGGTCGTAGAAAATCCAAACGTTAAGCGTGCGGTATTAAAAGAAGTTGAAGGCTTGGTCAAAGACGATTGTATCTTAGCCTCAAACACCTCAACTATCTCTATTACCTTCTTGGCTGAAGCACTTGAGCGCCCAGAAAACTTCGTTGGTATGCATTTCTTTAACCCAGTACATCGTATGCCATTAGTGGAAGTTATCCGTGGCGAAAAGTCATCTGAAGAAGCGATTGCGACCACGGTTGCGCTAGCGTCTAAAATGGGCAAAGTGCCTGTTGTCGTTAACGATTGCCCAGGTTTCTTAGTTAACCGCGTATTGTTCCCATACTTTGGCGCCTTTGATTTGCTCCTTAAGCAAGGCGCTGATTTTGCCCATGTCGATAAAGTCATGGAAAAATTCGGCTGGCCTATGGGTCCTGCATACTTAATCGACGTTGTTGGTTTAGATACAGGCGTACATGGCGCAGAAGTGATGGCAGAAGGTTTCCCTGACCGTATGAAGCCTGATTATAAAGGTGCGATTGAGCTTTTATATGAAAACAAACGCTTAGGTCAGAAAAACGGCGTTGGTTTCTATAAGTATGAAATGGACAAACGCGGCAAGCCAAAGAAAGTTGCTGATGAAGCGACTTATGAGCTGTTAAAAACTACTACTGATAGCGACAAGCAAACGTTTGATGATCAAGCGATTATCGACCGCACCATGCTAGCGTTCTGTAATGAAACCGTCCGTTGCCTAGAAGACAATATCGTCAGCACGCCGTCAGAAGCGGATATGGCGATGATTATGGGCGTTGGTTTCCCGCCATTCCGCGGTGGCCCTTGCCGTTATATCGACCAAATGGGTCTAGATAACTACTTGGCACTGTGTGAAAAATATGCGCACCTTGGCAAAGCTTATGAAGCCCCGCAGAAGATTCGCGACATGGCAGCAGCAGGCGAGACCTTTTACGCCACCGCGTAATAGGCAGTCATTACTAGGATGAAGTGCAGTACACGTGCTCGATAAGATTACTGGTAATTTATTTATTATCAGTAACCTTCTAAATTAGATAGGCGAGCATGACAGTACTGCCACTGACAATAAAAATTGAAAAGGAAGATAGTATGACAATTTTAAGTCCAAAAGACGTGGTCATCGTAGATGGCGTACGCTCAGCGATGGGTAAAACTAAAAACGGCATGTTCCGTCATGTCCGCGCTGATAGCATGTCTGCTGAATTGGTCCGTGCATTGGTTGAGCGTAATGACTTTGACCCACGTGACGTAGAAGACATCATCTGGGGCTGTGTTAACCAGACGCTAGAACAAGGTTTAAACATCGGTCGTAACATCGGTTTGCTTGCTGATATCCCTAAAACAGCTGGTGGTCAAACCGTTAACCGTCTATGTGGTTCTTCTATGCAGGCGCTACATACCGCTGCTGCCCAAATTATGACCGGTCAAGGTGATGTATTCATCATCGGTGGTGTTGAGCATATGGGTCACGTCGGCATGATGCATGGCGTTGATCTGAACCCTGAAGCGTCAAAGCATTATGCAAAAGCGTCAAACATGATGGGCTTGACCGCTGAAATGCTAGGTCGTATGAATAATATCACTCGTGAAGAGCAAGATGCCTTTGGTCTTGAATCGCATCGCCGTGCATGGGCTGCGACCACTGAAGGTCGTTTTGACAATGAAATCATCGGTATCGAAGGCCATGACGAAGCGGGTCGCTTGCAACTATGTACTGTCGATGAAGTGATTCGTCCGGATGCCACGATGGAGCAAATGCAAAAGTTACGTCCAGCCTTTGATCCAGTAGGCGGTACGGTAACGGCTGCTACCTCATCTGCATTATCTGATGGTGCGTCAGCAATGCTAATCATGAGCGCGCAAAAAGCAAAAGAGCTAGGTCTTAAGCCACGTGCTCGTATTCGTAGTATGGCAATTGCTGGTTGTGATGCCGCTATCATGGGTTACGGTCCTGTACCTGCGACGCAAAAAGCACTTAAGCGTGCTGGCATGAGCATCGATGATATGCAAACGATCGAGCTTAACGAAGCGTTTGCAGCGCAAGGCTTATCAGTACTAAAAGCCTTGAACTTGACGGATAAGCAAGACATCGTGAACATCAACGGTGGCGCGATTGCCTTAGGTCATCCACTAGGGTGTTCAGGCGCTCGTATCACAGTGACATTGCTTAACGCTATGGAGCAATCAGATACTGAAATCGGTCTAGCGACGATGTGTATCGGTCTTGGTCAAGGTATCGCTACTATTATTGAGCGTGTGTAAATTTCAGTTAAGCTGATATTTGTTGATTAATATGCTTTGATATCTTGTAAAATGAGCGCCTCTAACTTAATGTTAGAGGCGCTTTTTTGTGTTTGCAATAAAGTAATACGAGTAAATATGCTGAATCCAATCAGGTTTTATCGATTAAGGAAGAAAGTCATCAAAGTTGGGGCGTGGTTTGCTATAAATGAATGGTGAAGGTAAATGCGAGATAATAATAAGCGAAGCCAGTATAGATATAAGAATAAAAATAGAAGCAGAAATAGAGTAGGTAAACAGGATAGGCGTAAAATTACCAAGCGTAAGGAGCAGAAACCCCAACGTACTAAAGGGTCGACTAAAATAAAACTAAAGCAGGTATTTTTTCCTTATTTGGGCTTAAGTATCCTCAGCATTCTAATTTTTGGTGCTTTACGCTGGTTACTGGATGTTTATCTAGACGTTCTACCTTTAAAAGAAAGCTACTGGGATTTTGGTATTCCTTTTCTTTTATCTATTTTAGTCGTTAGTATTTGGATGTGGCCGAGGTACGAGCTTCTGACTTTAAAGTGGGTTCAGCGTAGTAGTTCAGGCTACTTTTTTATAACGATGGTTTTAGCATTAGTGATACCGCTTGTTCTCAGCCAAAACTATTTGTCTAAAGCTGCGTACGAGGTTATTGAAGTAAACAACCTGAATGATGTTCGTAACTATCCAAAACAAAAGTATTTCAAGGTGGATAATTTTAAACCACTAAAATCAGAGCAGGTTTCTTATATAGAGACACAAGTAGTCAGTGGACGGTATTTTGACTCGACATTGCATGTTTATTATTACATTGCGACGCCATTTGCGGCCGCTGATGATATTTGGCTAGGTTCTAGTTACCATACAAGCTACGATAATCGTGAAGACCAAAGTATTAAAGACCGTCAATACTCAGCATTTATTAATGACTCTCGCCACAAATATCAAGCCAAAGACCTCTCTACTATCAGCTACTTTAAGAAACTTAAATCGTCAAATCAGAGAAGTGGCTACTTACATACGATTTCGACAGTTAATAAGCAGTCTAATTTAACACCCTTGATATTGGTACCTGAATCAGGATTGTTTGTTGACAGTTTAGAGCGAGATTTCGTCTGGGGGTTTGGCTCATTTGTTATTGGTATGGGAGTGTGCTTATTGCTTATTTTTGCAGCAGATATTGATAATAAAGAAAAGAAGAGCACACGAAAGCATATACAAAAACAAAAGCATGTAAAAAAACGAGATCCAGTGAAGGATGTGTCAAAAAGTCTAGTAGCTTTGTTTAGAAGTAATAAAAAACAACCTGCAACGTTAGTGTTAATGCTGACTTGTATAGGCGCATTTATCCTGACCGTATTCATGGGTATGGATATCATTGATCCCTTGTCTAGGCAGGTAGATAAGGTAGGCGGATTGAGCACAGACGCGCTGCAAGCTGGTAAATATTGGCGGGTAGTGACATCGCTTTTTGTACATGCAGGGATTATGCATTTGGTAATGAGTCTAGGGATGCTTTTTGCTGCTGGCTATATTTTGGAAAAAGTATTAGGTCCTGTACGTTTTATGATTGCCTTTTTTATATGTGGAATCTTTTCCAGTATTTTAGGTGTTCTCTATTATGATATGGACATGGCAGGTGCTTGGAGCGCTATATTTGGCTTGTTTGGTATAGCGATAATACTGATTACTTATAAGATTTTTAACAAAAAGCATAGAGAGCTATATGGTGCTACCGTGGCTGTCATACTGATTATTACTTTAAACAGTATGTTTTTTGCTTTCATAAACACGCTCAGTTATATGGTGTATTATCTTTTAACCTTATGTTTTGGTATGGCTCTTGGTGTCGTCATGGTAATGACTCAAAAACAGTCTTTATTACGCAATGCTAGACGCCATAATATATAGTTATTGGCTACTCATAATCAAAAACTTACGCTAAGCAGTATCAATCAAGCGTGATTAATGGTGATTAATCATTATTAAAGGCTATCTCCATTGACGCACTCAGCAAACTATGTCTAAATGAGTGTAAGGCTAATAACGATAATATCAATGATAAAACTAATATAGCCTTTAATAATAAAGTCAGCCGTACAAGGAGTGTACTATGTCCACCATGATTACTGATCGTACCTACCGTATTGACCGTGAAAATACCCAAGCAATGATAATTGACGTCCAAGAACGTCTGACCCCGCATATCTATGACCATGAAAATATTATCAAAAAAATAACGACTTTGATCAAAGGTTTGCAAGCGCTTGATATTCCAATTATGCTCAATGAGCAATATAAAAAGGGCTTAGGCGAAACCTTGCCCGAAATTCGTGAGTTGTTAGAAGGCGATAATGCCAAAGGCTTTGAAAAAGTCACTTTTAGCGCCTGCGACAATGACGATTCATGGAATCACCTTGCTCAGCAAAATCGCAGTATTGTTTTATTGTTCGGCGTTGAAACTCATGTTTGTGTCTTACAAACCGCGCTTGATTTGCTAGATAATGGTATGCAGCCGGTCATTATTGGTGATGCGGTTGGTTCGCGTTTTCCGTATGATAAAAAGCAAGCCATTCGCCGTATTCGCCGTGCTGGTGGTGTGATTACCACGGTTGAAACGATTCTGTTTGAGCTATGCCGAAGTAGTAAAGACCCTGCGTTCAAAACCATTAGTAACTTGATTAAATAGTTTTTTTTACTCGATTTAGAACAGATAGCGCTTACTAACATAAGCGCTATTTTCTTTTTATAGTGGCGCCAGTTAATTACAGGCTAGCATCCTCTTTTATAACACTCATAAAATGTATAATAACCGCTGGTGCTTAAAGATAAGATAAAGCGCTATACATTCGTAGAAAAAATCAGAGAAAATCCATGTCATTAACCAATCCAAAGCTTGCCTCAAATATTGATATAGATAATGTCACTCATTTTTTACTAGAGTTAGATGCCCTTAAACGAGTTAACAGGCGCAGTTACGTGACAGGTACGACTCGTTTGGAAAACTCTGCCGAACATTCTTGGCATTTAGCGATGGCATGTTGGTCAATCGCTGAATTGTTCGATTTAGATGTCAATCATGAAAAATTACTAAAGATAGCGCTGGTACATGATTTGGGTGAAATCGATGCAGGCGATACTTTTTTATATGCCGATACACGCGGTGATGCGCACGTTGAAGAGCGCGCTGGCATTGCGCGCTTACAAGCTGAGCGCGGTAATGGTATTAGCAATTTAAATGAGATTTGGGAAGAGCAGGAAACTGGCAGCAGCAAAGAAACCCAGCTGCTGAAAGTAGTTGATCGCTTATTGCCGTTTTTACTCAATTTAAATACCAATGGAAAAACGTGGACTGATTCTAACGTTACACGCTCGCAAGTAGCAGGGGCGCATGCCTTTATTAAAGACAGCTTTCCGAGTATTTATGATTGGCAGGTACGACAGATTGAATTTGCGACGGCGCAGGGCTGGTTGATTGATGCGTAAATGAATAAGAGATGGTTTGAGCGTTTAAGTATTTTACAGCCCGTCATGATTTTCAAATGCTGGATTTTCAAGTGCTAGAGCATTTATAGTTAAATTAATAACAAAGAGATTGATAAATGAGAGTATCTGATACTTATAAAACCTTCGCTAAATCGCTAGCCTTTATCAGCCTGCTAGGATTGGTGCAAATGGCTCAAGCTCTTGCCCCTATCAGCGATGGCAGTAAATTGGTACACGATGCCAAAAAACAAATCGGCATTACCACTAGCTATGATCCTACTTACCGTAAGCTGGATTTCCCACGGGGCGATGTGCCGATAAATACGGGTGTCTGTACAGATGTGGTCGTTCGTGCTTATCGCTTGCAAAATATAGATCTACAGCAATTGCTCAACTATGATATGAAATCCAACTGGTCAAGCTATCCAAAAACTTGGGGACTTAAATCAACCGATAAAAATATCGACCATCGCCGTGTACCCAATCTTGAAGTGTTTTTTGCGCGTCATGGGCAGACGTTATCAATCACTGACAAATCCAGCTTTCAGGCAGGAGATGTGGTGACGTGGCGACTACCAAACGGCAATTTACCGCATACAGGTATCGTATCGGACAAAACAGCTGCTGATGGCACACCGCTGATTATTCATAATATCGGACGCGGTACGCAAGAAGAGAATATTTTGTTTGCCTATCCTATTAATAAACATTTTCGTTATTAATTTTAAAACAAGGTTAGAGAGACTATTTGTTAGTATTCATGCCAGCATTGGTGGTTTGTTGTACAATTTCTTCTACCCGTAAAAAATCCGTATGCCGCACGTCTTTGCCGCTGGTACAAAAAATGACCAGCTCAGCAATATTTCGAGCATGGTCGCCCACGCGCTCGAGCGCGCGCAATACCCATAGTATATTAATCACTTTAGACACATGACGACTGTCTTCCATAATATAGGTCATCAAGGAGCGAGTGGCAGACTGATACTCTTCATTGACAGACACATCGCTTTGCAATACCGAAAACGCCTGCTGAGGATTCATCCATAAGAAGGCATCAAGCGCATCAAGCAGCATTAAGCGTACCTGATTGGATAAATGCTGAACCTCTGAATAGCCTCTTGGTGAAGCACCATCTTCAATCAATTGGCATGCCATACGCGCTATCTTTTCTGCTTCATCACCCACACGCTCAAAGTCAACAATGCCTTTACTAATGGCCATGACTAAGCGCAAATCATTCGCTGCTGGCTGGCGCTTAGCAACCAATAAAATAATTTGCTCATCGATTTTAATTTCTAACTGATTGATTAGATCATCATCAGTAATCACTTTTTTCGCTGTTGCCTCATCTGCTGCTATCAATGCACGGGTCGCAACCATGACTTGCTCGGCTGCCATGCGTCCCATTTGCATAAACAACTCAATAACTTCATTTAGATCATTATCAAAACTCTTTGATAAATGCTTTTCAGTTATCAGCATGGTTACCTCCTTAATCGAATCGGTCTTAATCGTATTGGTATTGGTCATAAAGATATTGCCAAAATGATGATGGTTATGAAGGGTCACTATGAATTACTGCTATAAATCACTGCTATAAATAACCGCTATAAACAACTTCTTTAAATAAAGAGCAACTTAGCCATAACGACCGGTAATATAATCTTCAGTCGCCTTTTGTGCTGGATTGGTAAATATCTGATCCGTCTCACCCATCTCTACCATATCACCCAAATACATATAAGCGGTGTAGTCGGAAATGCGCGCAGCCTGTTGCATATTGTGCGTTACGATAGCAATCGTATAGTCATTTTTTAAATCCGTAATCAAATCTTCAATAGCGCCAGTAGAGATGGGATCAAGCGCTGAGGTTGGTTCATCTAATAACAGTACTTCAGGTTTCGTTGCCACCCCACGGGCGATACAAAGTCGCTGTTGTTGACCACCTGATAAAGATAATCCTGAGGCTTTAAGTTTGTCTTTGACCTCGAGCCATAACGCCGCCTTTTTTAGTGCCCATTCGACACGCTCATCCATTTCTACTTTGCTCAGCTTCTCATATAGACGTACGCCAAATGCCACGTTGTCGTAGATGGACATGGGAAACGGCGTAGGCTTTTGAAAGACCATACCCACCCGCGCACGCAGTAAATTGACATCCACCTCTTTAGCCAAAACATTTTTGCCATCCAAGATGATTTGACCTTCGGCATGCATGTTAGGATATAAGTCGTACATACGGTTAAGCGTGCGTAGCAGCGTTGATTTACCACAGCCTGATGGACCGATAAACGCGGTTACATTTTTTTCTGGGATGTCGATATTAATGTTTTTTAACGCTTTAAAATCACCATAATAAAAATCCAAATCCCGAATGGCAATCTTAGCAGGCGGCATATTGTCGGGCATATCTGCCATGGTTTGTTTGGTCAGATGAGCGCTATCTGGCTGCTTGTGCTGGCTATTAGTAGAGGTTGGCTGACCTAGTAAACGACCTTTGATACTGCCTTTATCTATTTTCTGCTTAGCGACTTTTCTTTCTAGTACATCAGTCATAAT
The DNA here is from genome assembly GCF_002224105.1 of Psychrobacter sp. DAB_AL32B. NCBI lineage: Bacteria > Pseudomonadati > Pseudomonadota > Gammaproteobacteria > Moraxellales > Moraxellaceae > Psychrobacter > Psychrobacter sp. DAB_AL32B. The sequence goes on from NZ_NEXU01000027.1 coordinate 31,344, forward strand.
CGTATCCAGCTATTTTTAAATATCGTTAAAGGAGGAGTGGGTTATCCGCCGTACTGCTCACTATGGTTGTCAAAGTTTTCAGATAGTAAGTTATCTCGTATGATCTTTACCGCCTATAAAGCGCGCCGCAATATTCAATAGCAATACTGTCATAGTAATTAGCAGCGCCGCCGCCCAAGCCAGCGCATGCCAGTTATCATAAGGACTCATGGCAAACTGATAGATGGTGTTCGGTAAGTTGGCCATCGGTTGGCTCATATCTGTACTAAAGTACTGGTTATTTAATGCGGTAAACAGTAAGGGGGCTGTCTCGCCAGTAATACGAGCAAACGCTAACAGCACGCCTGTGGTCAAACCTGCTTTGGCGGCTTTGAGCGTGACTGTACTGACCAGCTTCCATTTCGGTGTGCCTAGTGCATAGGCTGCTTCACGCAGGGTATTAGGCACAAGATTTAGCATGTTCTCCGTCGTACGTACGACAATGGGAATCACAATCAGCGCTAATGCTAATGCACCTGCCCAGCCTGAAAAGCTTTGACCTTTGACCAGCAACGCATAAACAAACAGCCCAATAACGATAGATGGAGCAGACAGTAAAATATCATTTAAAAATCGGGTGACTTTACCTAACAGGCTGCCATGTGAAAATTCAGCCAAATAGATGCCTGCCATCATGCCGATGGGTGCGCCAATGGCTAAACCTGAAAAAGCCAACATCACTGAACCAATAATGGCATTACGTAAACCGCCTTCGCCCATAGGTGGCGGTGTATCTGCTGTAAACACCGGCATTTTTATTAAACCTTGAAAGCCTTCAACAAACAGCGTGATCAAAATCCAAACCAGCCAAAACAAACCAAAGACGATCGCTGATAGAGCAAAACCAAGTCCCAATCTATTGATAAAACGGCGCTTGTTATATAAGCGCTTGTCATAGCGGTCTTCAAAGCTTAAAGCAGGCTGGTTAATCTGGGCAGTATGAGTATTGACTGTTGCTAAAGTCATCAGGCTTTTGTCCTTTTTGAATCAGATAACTGCTTTAAATATCACAAGCTACTCAGAGCTACATGGTATTTAGGAGCTCACTATTATTAATTGCCAGCTTTTTGGTCAATACGCATAAGCATCAGCTTAGATATCGACAGCACAATAAAGGTAATCACAAAAAGAATTAAACCTAAGTGCAATAATGACGCTAAATGTAACTCACTTGAAGCTTCAGCGAATTCGTTGGCTAATGCTGATGTAATCGTAACGCCAGAAGTGAATAGACTTGGGCTGATGTTATAGGCATTACCAATTAAAAAGGTCACTGCCATCGTTTCGCCCAATGCCCGACCAAGCCCCAAAATCACCCCACCAACCACGCCCGCTTTGGTATAAGGCAAAATGATTTTGAACATGACCTCCCACGTGGTTGCGCCCATACCGTAAGCGGATTCCTTTAATAAATCAGGTACTACAGAGAAAACATCGCGCATGGTGGCGGCAATAAAAGGAATGATCATAATCGCCAGTATCAATGAAGCGGTAAACATACCAAGCCCCATGGGCGCACCCGTAAATACTTTACCAATAATAGGTAGGGGACCAATATTTTCAATAAACCAAGGCTGAATGTGATCGCCAAAAAATGGCGCAAACACAAACAATCCCCACATACCGTAGATAATAGAAGGGATACCCGCCAATAGCTCAATAGCAATACCCAAAGGCTTTTTCAAAAAATTGGGACATAATTCTGTTAAGAAAATAGCAATCCCAAAACTGACTGGAACGGCAATACAGATCGCGATAAAGGAGGTGACAACCGTCCCATAAATGGGCGCGAGTGCACCGTATTGATCGTTCACCGTATCCCAGTTATTGCTGGTATAAAACCCTAGTCCAAACTCAGTGATACTTGGCCAAGCACCCACAATTAATGAGAGGAGAATGCCACCAAGCGACAGCAGCACCAAGATTGCAAATGCTTTGGTCGCATTCACAAAAACGGCATCGTAACGTTTTTGTTTAGCCAGTTGGGACCTTAAATCATTCATAAGTGTCTCAGCGTTGAATAGAATCAAGTCAAAATAGTAAAAGAGTCAATGAGGTTTTATCACAACAAACTTAAAAAAATCTTTAAATTTTCTGTGATAAAACCTCTCAAACCCATACCGGAGAATAGTGGTTTGAGAGGTTGGCTCGACAGTGATTATGCAATCACTAGGATAAACAGGTTACTGTGCAGGCTTATAGACAGGCTGACCGTTGCTATCAACGACTTCATTCCACTTTGCTTTAAATAAAGCAACGGCAGTATCAGAAAAAGGAACGTAATCAAGTGCCAAAGCATCATCGCCACCTTGAGCGTATGCCCAATCAAAGAATGCTAATACACCAGCGACTTGTTTGGCATCTTGTGGCTGCTTATGTACTAAGATAAAAGTGGCAGCGGCGATAGGCCATGCTTGAGCTGTTTCGGAGTTGGTAATGACTTTATAAAATCCTTCTTGCTGTGACCAATCGATGTCACCAGCAGCAGCAAAGGTTTTTGCAGAAGGCTGGACAAAGTTACCAGCTGCGTTTTTGAGGGCCACGTGTGACATGCCGTTTTGCTTAGCGTAAGCATATTCAACATAACCGATAGAGTTTTTCATACGCGTTACGTAGCTTGAAACGCCCTCGTTACCTTTACCGCCCGCACCAGTTGCTGACGTTGGCCATTTCACTGTCTTATCGACGCCAACACTGTCATTCCAAGCGCTTGACACTTTTGCTAGATAGTCAGTGAAGTTAAAGGTCGTACCAGAACCGTCTGAGCGAAATACCGTGGTAATAGCCGCGTCAGGAAGGGTTAAGTCGGGGTTTATGGCAGCAATTGCAGGGTCGTTCCAGTTGCTGATTTTACCAAGATAGATGTCCGCTAACATTTCACCATTTAGCTTTAATTGACCGGGTTTAATACCGTCAATATTAACGATAGGAACCACACCGCCGATAACGGTTGGGAATTGAATCAGACCGGCTTCGTTTAACTCGCCTGGCGTCATAGGTGCGTCGGATGCGCCAAAATCAACCGTTTTAGCAACGATTTGTTTGATACCACCGGATGAGCCGATTGACTGATAGTTAACTTGTCCACCTGTTGCTTTGTTGTAGGCATCTGACCATTTAGCATAGATAGGCTGCGGAAAAGAAGCACCAGCCCCTGTAATATTCATCGATACATTTTCAGCTGAGCTAGCATTAGCGTTACTTGTAGAGTCACCGCTAGAGGCCGTAGTTGCTTGCGCTGTTGTGGCAGGCTCATTGCTTTCATTGCTATCGGGTGTTTGACTACAGGCTGCTAAGGTAAAGGCACCAGCGACTGCTACAGCTATTAATGAATGACGCATTATTTCTCCTAAAATTAATCAATTTTGAGTATCAAGCATTTATAAATAACAATGACAATAGTTTTCTGGGGTTTTCTGGGGTTTGCTGAAATGATGCTCTGCGGTTAATAAGGAGAGTGTGCCAAATGAATATGACAGTTTGATGACATAAAGCGTTTGTGTAAAAAAATAGCGGCTTATAAAAAGACAGTGATAGATAGGCACAAAAAAAGCATAGTCAGTAATGTTATTACTGATTATGCTCATATTTATCAATGCTACTCGTTAAAAGCGTTTTGTACTTAGATAAATGGGACTAAATTTTAGCGCTACCTAGTAACTGACCCATTTGTACCGTTGAGCCATGCTTCATAGTATTTTGCCAATCAGTGTTTGCTGCTTTTGGCAGTACCACAATCGCGGTCGAGCCTAAATAAAAACGTCCAAGCTCATCGCCTTTCTTAAAGCTCATATCATGATCCGCTTCTTGAATGTCATCAGTACGTATGATTTTACCCGTCGCAACCGTTTCGATCCCAGCGACAATCATCGCACCGACCATGACCACAGCCGCTTTACCATAGGCGGTATCAAACAGACAAACTAGGCGCTCGTTGCGAGCAAACAAATCAGGCACATTTGCTGCCGTCGCATTATTGACCGAAAATAGCGTACCAGGGACATAACGGGTTTTGGTCAATGTGCCATCAAATGGCATATGGACGCGGTGATAATTGCTTGGCGCAAGATAGACAGTGGCAAAGCTACCATCAGCAAAATAATCGCCGTCGGCACTGTTGGCCAATAGCTGCCCGATATCATAGTCGCGACCTTTGGCTTGCAGAAGCTTATGGTCATTGATTTGCCCAAGCTGCGATATCATCCCATCAGCAGGACTGACGATACCATTGATGGTAGTATCGATAGCGCGCGCATCGTCTTGTAGCTCACGGGTAAAAAAATCATTAAAGCTCTCATAAGCGTTTAAACTTTGACGCTCATATTCATCTAAGCTAACATCGTAAGCTTTGGCAAAGCTACGAATGAAAGCGCGTTTGACCCAAGGATGGCGGCTGGCGGCTAAACGTCCAGCTGCTTTGCTGATTTTTTGTTGGGGTACAAACTGTTGTAAGGTAGTAAATACATTCATAATAGATGACCAAAGTAGTGATTAAAAAAGCAATGATGAAAATAAAAAGTGGTGCTAGAAAACAATAGACAGTGACACTTATAGATAGTGATATTAATAGATAGTGATATTCATACATAAATAAATACATTTTATCATGGTCGGCAGCTGACTGTATGACCATAATCGTTAAAGGAAGTAAGTAATGAGAGCACTTATCCAGCGGGTAAATCATGCCAGCGTCAGCGTTGATGACTGCTGCGTTGGCTCTATTCAGCATGGGGTATTGGCATATATTGGTTTGGGTCACGATGATAATCTACAAAGTGCGCAGCGCTTAGTCGATAAAATCCTCACTTATCGTATCTTTGAAAATGATGACGATCCGGCTAAGGCCGGTAAACTGGATAAAAATGTCCAGCAAGTGGCTGGCGGGTTATTATTGGTATCACAATTTACCTTGATGGCAAAAACGGATAAAGGTCGTCGCCCTGATTTTGGCGGCGCGATGGCACCTGATGCGGCACAGGTATTATTTGCACAATTGGTTACTTATGCAAAGACTCAGTATCCCGGCATTGCAACGGGTCAGTTTGGCGCTAATATGCAAGTTGCGAGCGTCAATGATGGACCGCTAAACTTTTTATTAGAAGTAAGTTGAGCGATTAGACTTGATGCCAAATATTAAAATTTTAAAAGTAAATGTCATCAAGCTGTCATAATTAATTCGTTTAATAGGAAGAAGCTAGCGCGTGTGTTTACCGCCTTTTTATAGGATAGATTTTGTCCTCTAACACTGAGAATGCCGTATGTATAATGAGCAAATTTTGATTGTTGAAGATGAACCTGCGATTCGTGAGATGCTCGTCATGACACTAGAGATGGCTGGATTTGAGAGTTTGCAGGCAGCTGACGTCTCAGAGGCGCACCAGCAAGTGGTGGATCACAGACCAGCGCTGATTTTATTGGATTGGATGCTGCCCGGAGATAAAAGTGGCATCGATTTTTGCCGTATGCTTAAAAATGATGCGCTGCTCGCTGAGATACCAGTCATTATGTTGACTGCCAAAAGTGAAGAAGACAGTAAGGTTCATGGTCTTGATGCTGGCGCTGATGACTATATGACCAAGCCTTTTTCTACCCGTGAATTAATCTCAAGAATCAAAGCGGTATTGCGTCGTAGTAGTGCGCTCAGTAGCGATAAGCCTATCGAAATAGGAAAGCTAAGCCTAGACCCCAAAAGCCAGCGTTTCATGGTTGATGATAAAATTATCGATATGGGTCCGACAGAATATCGCTTATTGGCATTTTTTATGAGTCATCCAGAGCGTGCTTATACGCGAGCACAGTTGCTAGATCAAGTATGGGGCGGCAATGTTTATATTGAAGATAGAACCATTGATGTACATATTCGGCGTTTACGAAAATTACTACACCCTTATGATTGTAATACGTTGATCCAAACGGTACGCGGTACGGGTTATCGATTTTCTAGTCTGGTTGAATCCATTTAATTCACTATAAAAGTGCCATCTAATAAAAAATTGAATAACAATCGAAGCTGACCTAATGCAGCTAATAGTAGTAAATCTAATTGATGAGAATGATAATGCCGACCGAAAATAATCAACAAGGCAAATTAGAGCCAATCTCCCAGCACAATACAACCGATCAGCTGAAAAAAATTAGAAGCGCTCTACTAGCATTACGAGATGCAGTAATTTTGCTCAATGACGATGATGGTCTAGAGTGGTGGAATCAGGCGGCAGAAGATTTATTGTTATTGCAAGCAGCTGATAAGGGCAAGCACATCTTTGATTTTATTAGGGTGCCTGAGTTTCGTCAATATTATCAAGCGGCCACGACGCCTAATGATGGCGATGGCGTTCATGATGGTGTGCATATGGTGTCGTGGCGAGATCCTAATCGCTATTTAAAGTGTGAGCTCACGCCTTTTGGTGACGAAAAACTACTGATTATTTATGATGTGACGCGCTTGCATAACTTGGAAGAAATGCGCCGCGACTTTGTGGCGAATGTTTCGCACGAGTTACGTACACCATTGACCGTGATGATGGGTTATCTAGAGAATTTCTCAGATCAGCCAGATATGCCAGCGCATTGGCGACGTGGTTTTGAGTTGATGAGCCAGCAGACGGCTCGTATGAATAGAGTGGTGAATGACTTATTGTTGTTATCTCGAATTGAAATCGAAGAGACGCACGAGCTCAATTATATCGATATGACCAAGCTGCTTACGCATGTTTATGATGATGCGCAAGCCTATAATCAAGAATATGGGCATACCATTCACTTGCAGATAGATACTTATGACGGGCTACAAGGCTCAGAGATGTACCTAAATAGTGCGTTATCCAATCTGGTGATTAATGCCGTTAAATATACGCCAAAGGGCGGCAATATAGCTATTAGCTGGACCAAGACAGCAGAAGGTTGCCGGTTTGCCGTCGAAGATAATGGGATTGGTATTGCCCCTGAGCACATCGCGCGTTTGACTGAGCGCTTTTATCGTATCGATAAAGGTCGTAGCCGTGCCACAGGCGGTACGGGACTGGGACTAGCAATTGTAAAACATGTCTTATATCAGCATGAGGCCAACTTGCAAATTGAGTCAGTAGAAGGGGTAGGCTCAACCTTTAGCATGGTGTTTCCAGCTGCTCATGTGCGATCTGCATCTATAAGTTGACGACAAAACGGCCTTCTTGACAGGGATGAATAGCGTACTGCAAATCCAGTAAAGATATTTGCTTTGTCGTTAATTTTTGCGTTGTCTGGGACACAGTGCTGATAAATCAACACGACCTAATGTTGATTGATAAATTTCTCAAATAGCCTAATTTTTTTGCAAAAGTGGGTAAGGATTCACCGCGCTGCCATTAATATAAATCCCATAATGGACATGCGGCGGCGTGCCTTTGGCGTTGCCACTATCACCAACATAACCGATGATATCGCCTGCATTGACCCAGTCATTGGGAGAGATGTCAGCATAGTCTTCTAAATGCGCATAATAATGTCCTGCACCGCCCGGTCCCACGACCACCACTACACGCCCACCCAATCTATCGTCTCCAACCTTGCTGACGATACCTTGTGTCGTTGCTTGTATCGGCGTACCTCGATCTGCAAAAATATCAATCCCTTCATGGGAGCGTCCTTGGCTACGCGCAGCGCCCCAAGTATCCGTCAGATGCTGCTTTGGCAGCGGACTGGGTAAGCTGTTTTCGGTCGGCGGTTCTTGTTGTAACAGACTTAGCTGCTGCCATTTTGCCAGCACAAATGACTGTGTTTGTTGGCTGATACTTGGTACGAGTTTATCGAATACAAATAACAGCGCTAATAGCACAGCAGCCTTAATCAGCACCTTTAGCACACGGCTTAACAATGTTGGTTGTGCTGGTCGTGGTGGTTGGTTTTCTTCATTTGGTCGCATCGACGTCTCTTAAACTTATTGTGTTGTTTTAACTAATATTATATTGATCTTGTCCTTTAACGTTTGTATAGCATTGTTATATCTGGTTTTTATCCCCATAAATATAAATACAGTAACTATAACTATAACTATAACCCCTCTAATAGAGCGCTTCTTTTAGACTATTAAGGCGGGTATTAATGGCCAATTTTTTATGAATGACTTTCTATGACTGATTTTTTATGATAAATCTTAATACTGCACTTATTATCGATACCGAAACCGATCAAGGTCGTGATCCACGACCTATCCAAGTGGCAACTATTAACGTAGCTACTGGTTTCGAGTGGATGAAATACTTTAATAGTGGTCGCTCGATATCACCCGTCGTGATTAGAATTCATGGTATCACCGATGATGATGTGGCTGGGCTTGAGCGTTTTGAATTGGATGAATTTGAATTACCGGAATATTTAATTGGTCACAACGTACGTTTTGATTGGCGTGTTATTGGCAGTCCATCGGCCAAGCTGATTTGTACTGTTAGGCTGGCGCGCGTTGCCTTTCCCGAATGGAGCGCTTATGGTCAATCTAAGTGTATTGAGCTATTATTGGGCAAGGGTGAGGCGAGTAGGATGACGATTGCGGCTCATGACGCGTTAGGTGATGCGCGCATGTGTTATTTGCTCTATCAGGCTTGTTGCGAGCGTTTAGAGATTGCGCCGACTGATTTTGTGGCTGCCCATGCTATCGCCAACAAAGCCAATCCTGTGAGTAAAATGCCCTTTGGTAAATATAAAGGACAGCTGATTAAAGAGGTGCCCATCAGCTATGTTAAATGGATGCTCGGTAACATCCATAATATGCAGCCGTCACTTTATTCTGCATTGACTAAGCGTATCAAGGCAGAAGCGGAGGCGGTAAACTCGACAGATTAAATAGCTTGATTTGGCGTTAAATGGAATGTTGAATCTATTGCTGCTTGTTCAACCAATCAACGGCCATTTGCCACAGCTCAGGTGCTTTGGCATTGGTTCTACTACTAAAATAACGCATATGACCGATACTTTTTAGGCCAAAGTCTGTAGGGGCAAAAAAGCGCTTTTCTACCGGCATCTGCGTAAAGACGCGAATCATATCATCCATATTTTTGCTGTTGGCAATTTCATCATCGCTAAAACCTAGCCACAATGCTGGCATGTCAATCTCATCATAAAAATGGCGATGTATGCTTTTTCCAAACGCCGTCTTGATATAACCTGCGCCATTACACCACTCGCGCCATTGACGAGCAACGCCACGTGGTAGCGGTTCGCCCATGCCGATTTTATCCGAAGGCGTATAACCTAAGGCCAAGTTCGTGAGTGGAATAAAAGCATCCATAAAACCCATTGCCTTGAGCTTATAAGGCATGTCCATATTTTTAATACGACCTGATGAGCAGGCAACATTAAATACTGAGGCGATAGCTTTATAATTGGGCATCAAACCAATCAGCTGACCACCCGCGCTATGACCAATTAAGTGGTAAGTGGCATGGGTAAACTCGTCCTGCAAAGCATCGAGGACGGCTGGCATGTCATGACGGCCCCAGCTGATTAAAGAAGCATCACATTTTGCCAAATCGCATGAAAGCGACTCACCGATACCTTCGTTATCAAAAGTCAGCACACCAAAGCCACGCTCTGCCAAATAAGTGGCAAAATTATGATAAAACTGACGTTTGATACCTGTTGCGGGTGCTATCATGAGCGCTATTTTTACTTCATTTTTAGGGCGATATACGGTCGCCGCCAATGCTTGATTGCGATCAGTCATTATGCTTAATGAGTAAGTGTCTATTTGAGTATTGGTAGAGGTGCTTTCCATGGTTGAACCTTAATATATTTTTGTCGTTTTTATGAGCGAGCTTTATTGGTAAATAAAAAGTGTTAATTTGCCATAAGCTGCCAATGTGTAGCCTTAAAAATGTAGTAATTGCGTAGTGATAAATCGTTGCTACCGCGTGATAGCATTGCTTATGTTAAAATAAATCTCAGTAGGGAAGGCGTTCAAATATGACTTCTAAGTTCTATTGCAGTTTATCTTGCATAATATTATCCATAAAGACTCGACTGAATCGCTACTTAAAATATTCAATACGTACGAATAAAGATGCTTTAATAAACAAGTTCTCAATAAAAACAATCGATGTGAAAATTAAGGAAGCTATATGCAAATGAAAATTAACAATCACACTTATGAAGTTATTACTAGCCAAGATATTACTCATATTGAAAAAGCAGTGGATAAATCAATGCTTACCATGCCATTAGTAGCGGTGTACTGCGGTTCACGCTTGGGCAATAATGAAGTATATGAGCAGGCAGCACGCGAGCTTGGTAGTGCTTTGGCAGACAACGGTATGGGTCTGGTTTATGGCGGTGCGAGTATCGGTTTGATGGGTGCGGTCGCGGACGAGGTTATTCGAGGCGGTGCACAAGCAGTCGGTGTGATTCCAACCTTTATGCTAAAGCATGAGATTGCCCATGAGCAGCTGACTCGCCTACATTTGACCGACACTATGCACACGCGTAAAACAGTGATGGCAGAATATGCTGATGCCTTTATCACCTTGCCGGGCGGGCTTGGAACATTAGAAGAAATTATGGAAATTGCTACATGGCGCCAGTTGTATCAGCATGAAAAACCGATGATTATTCTTAATATCAATGGTTTTTATGATCGTATGATTGAGCATTTAAAATATACCGCTGAACAAGGTTTTATGAAGCGAGAAGATCTTGAGCGTTTGGTGGTTTGTAATACGATTAATGACGCCATTGACCTGCTAAAGACACTGGTAAAAATAGATGACGCTGTCAACACTGAAAAAATGGTTGGCAACTAAAGGCTAGCGTAAGGGGTATTTATGACAGTATCTTGAAAGAAAATAGCTTTATATAACAAAGGAGAGAATGGCTAATAATGAGCCATTCTCTCCTTTTTTTTGATTAATTTTTAGAACAGCTCGTGACTAATGCTATTGCTAAAAAGCTATTAATCACTGGTAAGTTACTGCATCTCAGTGACGTTTAAATCATCTAGAGTCATCTCGCAAATACCGTGATTCACGCCCGCCATCGCCAGCGGAAAACCGCGTTCTTCAGCCAAGGTACAGGCAAGTGTATCAATAGTTATACTATCGTTGTGCGCTAGATACGCCCACTTATGAGCATAACGATTCCGATTTTCTTGCGTATCATAATCAAGCAAACCAAGCTCCGTCAACTCATCGACAATTTGATCCGCCGCTATCAAAGTCGATGACGCTTTGACATTTTCAGCGCGCGCATAGCGTATATTAGAATATAGACTCACATCGGCGACACGTAAGGTATCGTCTTCACCGGGAATTTGTTGCCCACCATATAAGGCATTACCAACGGTACGCGCACTATGGAAGGTTGGTACAAACTCAGCCACATAATCAATGGCTTGCTGGCTACGCGCTTGTAGAGGCGCTTTATCCCAGCCATCTTCGATATAGTGTACATATTGTTGCGGCAATTTAGGTTGGGCGCTGTCTTTACTGGAAGCGACCAATCCATCATCGAACAGCGTGATAAATTTACTCATGCCATGTATCTGAAAATAGCCACCCGGATAAGGGGTTAGCTGCGCCATACCTTCTGGTGTACCGCGATTGCCATAGACGATAATCTCTGGTATCTGTCCGCCAGTGTCACCCCAGTGGGTAATATAAGAGGATTTAAACTCGACCATGCGTGTGACTTTTACACCGACCATATCGTCGATCACACCAGTACGAAAGCCACAAGCATTGATTAAGTAATCCACTTCGATAGATTCAAATTCGCCATTAGATTCAGATTCAAGTTCGGAACTGGCAGCTTGCTGATAATCAATACGCCATTTAGTAACATGATGATCAGCGTTTGAGCAATTTTCACAATCGACAGGCATCACTTGCTTAACCTGAGTGTCAGTAAAGATATGGGCATGCTCATAACCTTCTAACGCCAATTGTGCAGAGGCAGCCAAGCGAAAAATATTCCAACCGTATTCTTGTACGACAATAAGTGGAAATTTGACTTTATTCAAATCCAGATATTTCGCGACCGGTATCATCCACTCGTCAGCCGTATGTGGTACTGCAACTTGTTCACGCTCAGACAGCTCAATTAGCTGTTCATGATTATATAATTGATAATAATTTTCAGGTTCGCCCAGTACTTTGTTATTAGCATCTTCGGCGATAAGCTTGCGATAAGCATCGGTCAATATGTCGAGACGCGGCAGCAAATCTTGTGGCAAACCTTCATCGCGAGTCGGAACGGCAAATACCGTTGGGCGTACATCGATGGTATGAGGGTAAAGACGCAAAATATCGATGCATTGTTTGAGCAGCGCGACGCAGTCTTCGTCAGGAATTTCACGGTATAAATTGCCACCAGCATGCAAATGGCACATCGGTGGACCATCGATTAATGATTTGTTTTTTTCAAAAACATAAGTCTCAAGCCCTAACGCCGCAAGGCGAATAGCGATGGTTGCCCCTGCCGTACCACCACCGAGAATACCGACGCGTTTGGTGGAATGCGCTTGATTTATCATAAAAGAGTGAGTCATTTTCGTGTTCATATCCTTAATAGCATTTGCATCAAGTGTTACTTAAAATGGTACTTGGCATATTCATTAGGTGGCTTATGCATATTGATATGCGTGCAGAGTCAGTCAAGTTCAACCGTCATATTAGGCCGCAATGGTCATATTCTCCATTGTGTAGTAATTCTTAATTTTCATAGTCTTATTGTACGAAAAACTACAACTAATATGATGGCAAATACGTAAGTGGGTACATGAGTTTTGTCAACAAGCAACACCGCAATTTTCCAATATTTCAAACCTACAATTTTCCAATATCTAAAAGTAGTCAGTGGAGCGGCTTATCAATTAAATTAAGTATTTTAGTTTGCTTGTTTTGTAATCTTTATGAGCTTTTGTAAATTTATATATTGCTATAAACGACTACTGTTTTGGGTATGTTATATTAAAAGTGCTTCAAATCAGGTTTAAGTCGTCTTTTAAGCTGCCTTGAATCATAAGATGACAAGAAAATACCTAACAAAAACTTATTATGACCATAACAAGGAAGTTATATTATGAAACATATACTTATCTTATCTGTTCTTTCAGGAGCGTTAGCGCTTAGCGGTTGTTCAACTTTTAACAATATGTTTGGCAATGACGATTCTGGCATGCATGATGTGCAAGCTACCAATAAAAACACCGCGCCAGTCGCTAGCAAATACGGCATGTTAGTCGATGCTAGCAATCATATGACCTTGTATACCTTTGATAAAGACTCAATGAATAAATCAGAATGTGGCTCTGCGTGCTTGGTTGCTTGGCCAGCGTTTTTGGCACCTAGTAACGCAAAAGCTTCGGGACAGTTTGCCGCTTTTAAACGCGAAGATGGCAAATATCAGTGGGCAATGAACGGTAAGCCTTTGTACTTCTATGCCAATGATACTAAGGTTGGCGACAAAGATGGCGACAATAAACTTGGCGTTTGGCATATTATTAAAACCGCCAGATAAAGTTTAACAATAACTTCATTTGTATCAAAAAAGCAGCCTTTTAATGGCTGCTTTTTTTAATGGTTTTTTTAATAGTCGATTATTCTTTAACAATAGCAATAGAGTACAGTTTTAGATATGACGCTTTTACTTTCAACAGATTATAAAGTTAATAGTAATCAGTCTGAGTTATTTTATAAGTTACTTTGCTTTATTTTTTGCAGTGGCTTTTTTCTCGACCAACTCACCATCGATTTGAATCGGCACTTCAGTTGTGATGCCACTTGCAAAAGCCGTCATGCCATAAGCAGCACGGTCAATGATACCGGTCGCGCGAAAACCAATAACAGGCTCTTTGGTCAGCGGACTATTGGCAATTTTGTTTAAAGTCACCTCTAGGGTCAGCGGCTTGGTTTGACCTAGCATGGTAAAGTCGCCGGTGACTTTGGCTTGCTGTGGGTTTTTGAACGTGACATTGGTGGATTTAAAGGTCATGGTTGGATATTTTGCCACATTAAAAAACTCATCCTTTTTTAAATGAGCATCACGCGCACCCCAATTGGTATCGATGCTATCGGTTGCAATGGTAAAGTCCATGCTGGATTTTTTAGGTGCTTTGATATCGTAATTGACCGTACCTTTGATATCATTAAAGTGACCCATGGTGGTCGAAAATCCTAAATGATTGACAGAAAATCCGACGCGAGTGTGCGAGTCATCTAACTGCCACTGAACTGGCAGCGCCGCACTTGCTAAAGTAGCTGTCGTAAGAGCGGATGTCATTAGTAAAGCTTTTACTGTTTTTATTAACAAAGAGGTTGCCATTTTATATTGTCCTTTAGGAAGTTTTTTATAAGTTACTATCATATGAATAGTTATCATATAAATAACGCTTATCACCGTAGTGTTTACTAGCATGACGCTTGTCATTTATAACGTATTCATCGTTGAAAGTCAGTAGGTTTATTAAAAATAACTTAACAACATTAGGCGAATACGGGTCACTAAGTAATCAATGATGATAATTAAGCGATATTTTTAGATTCTGTTATTATTTAGTAAGGTCACTGTTTTATTATTATCCTAGCCCCGACGTGCTTGCATCAAGCGCCAAAAACCGTTAAAATCCCTCTTTAATTTTCCCGCTGGGGAAAGGCTAAGAGAGCGGAAGTGTGGTATTGGGTGCTGGAATAAGCCAGTGATGCAGTTGCCAGACTGATAGATGTCCTTAGTGCCTCAGTTACGTATGCCCAGTCTGACGATTATTCTGATATGTCGTCAATCTACTTGTGTATACATCGGACATAGAGAGATTATTATGCGTAAAGATATCCATCCTAATTACCAAGAAGTTTTGTTCCATGATACTAACGCTGACGTGTTTTTCTTGACTCGTTCAACCGTTAAAACCAAAACCACTCGTGAATACGAAGGGTCAGAATATCCGTATTATCCACTTGATATTTCAAGTGCGTCGCATCCGTTCTATACGGGCGAGCAACGTAAAACTTCTACTGAAGGCCGTGTTGCTAGCTTTAACAAACGTTTCGGTGCTTTCGGTGGCCGTAAGAAAGCTGCTGATACTGACGCTGCAGAATAAGTCATACATATTGCGTGACATTATTTTGAGGATACATTGCCTCAAGTATGCACTGTTATAGTATCAAGAACATAAAAAAACCGCTGATAACTCAGCGGTTTTTTTTGTTTGGTTTTTTGAGATAGGTGTTAAATGGTTTTCAGTCATTAAACTCAGCGCTGGAAGGGTTCAGCAACTGTGTAATCAGCTCTGCTAACTGCTGCGCCCAATAGCCATACATGAGGCTACTTGGATGAAAACCGTCACTGGCGAACATCACTGCGATATCGATTGGCGTGCCATTGGAGTGCTCTGCTATCATTCTCTTAAAGTCAGTTGCCATGTAAGTGACACGGTCATGAGCAGCACAGACTTGCTGTAACATCTCATCAAGGATTGCCGCTTTAGCACCCACAAAGTTACTTAGTGGGGCAGGTATTGCAGGCATTTGAGCCATCGGTGGTAAACTTAAAAAAATCAACTCTCGTACGCCAAATTTACGCTGAGCGATAGCAATAATGTCTTCGATTTGCTGTTGCCATTTATCCACAGAAACACTCGTCGTTGTATCATTGACACCGACACTCAGCACCATCACATCAATAGGCTGGCTAGGAGCGGGAAGGACATAAAGCCTACGCAAGATATCAAAGCTGGTATGTCCGGTAGTCGCTTGCAATGACCAGTTCAGCGCATCAAACTGGGTAGGAATAATGGGCTGCTGCTCCAAGATTGGCATCAGCTTGCCACACGCCACACCTTGCTGCGTACCCCCTCCCAC
>NZ_NEXU01000028.1:0-22039 GCF_002224105.1 Psychrobacter sp. DAB_AL32B
GGAAAGAGCGTGACGGAATGGCTGTGAGAGAGTAGGAAGTGTGATCGCTTGAGCAACCAAACAGTTACGTAGTGGGGCAGGAATTGCAGGCATGTGAGCACTCGGTGGTAAACTTAAAAAAATCAACACCCGGACGCAAATTTACGCTGAGCGATAGCAATAATGTCTTCGATTTGCTGTTGCCATTTATCCACAGAAACACTCGTCGTTGTATCATTGACACCGACACTCAGCACCATCACATCAATAGGCTGGCTAGGAGCGGGAAGGACATAAAGCCTACGCAAGATATCAAAGCTGGTATGTCCGGTAGTCGCTTGCAATGACCAGTTCAGCGCATCAAACTGGGTATGAATAGTGGGCTGCTGCTCCAAGATTGGCATCAGCTTGCCAGCGAGCGCCTCTTGCTGCGTCTCACTGCCAACACCCGCCGCCGCCGAATCACCAACGATCATTAGGTTTAAGGTTTGTTTGCTGTCGTCTTTTGATGTATCAATAGACTTGTTTAGTTGAATATGTCCGTGCCTTTCACCATTTGGCTCAAGGAGGCGAACAGTATCACGTTTGATTTTGCGACCTTGATAAAGATACACAGGGGCAAGTAGCACATCCTTTGCAACAGAGGTTATTTTATTCTGTATTTTTTTAGTCGCTACCATCCTGCACGCTCCCGAATAGTGGTTAAATTGTCTTCAACCAATAATTTGCCATCGATATAAACATCACGTAATAGGTTGTCTACATCAGTGGCTAAATCATCAGCTTTAATGGTTTTTAGCTGTCCGTTACTATCTTTAATCAAGGCTAAGCGCCCTTTTTTTGAGCGTTTTGAGCGGCTGGTTACGGGGTCTTTATAAATATCTTTCCATATACCATCGATAGAGACGGCACTGGCCTTCATCGCCCAGCTCATCGTATCGCGGTTGACTTGTTGCAGTAGCCCGCCACCCATACCGAACGTAACGTTGTCGGTGCTAAAGCCTGCCTTCATTACTACCTCAATAATCTTACTTAAGCTTTGCGGACTGATACCATCGCCTTGGATAACGCGTACGTAGTCAGGCAGTACTTTGTAGCCTTTACTATTGATAGTCGTGCCAAATTTCACCGCCAAACGCTCTAAGGCTTCGCGAACCACTTTAGCAGGATCACCACTGTCTGGTCTGATAACCAAAGTGCCGCCCATGTTTTTCACATCTTCTTTTAAGCTACCACCCCAAATATTATCAATGGCATTCCATAAGTCGTAGCTATCAGAAACCACAGAAAAACTTTTACCTACACCGCTAAATTGCTCAATCATATTGGCAAAGGCGGCGGTCTCACCATCACGTCCCCATGCAGTCATGGTACTGTGTTCAGCAGCTGGAATAGAGAATGCAGGCATATCATTGCCCATACCATACCAACGGCTGGCAGCGACCAAAGCAGTCATCGAATCGGTACCTGCAAAATTGACCAAATGTGCCAAGCTGCCCAGTGCGACTGACTCTTGACTAGACGCACCGCGTGAGCCGAAATCATGTAAACGGAAAATAAGCGATTCAGTATTGTCCGCTGATTTTTCCAGCGCTTGGCGAATGATGCCTTTGCAGTAATACGAGACACTAGCGACCGTTGATGGATACCAAATCGCCCGTAATAGCGCCGTTTCGATATAGCTTGGTAGCCAGTAAAACTCAGGATCGGTATTAATGATTTGGCAGACCACGTTGGACACCGGCACGATGCTGCCTTCAGGTATGGCTTCGATACGTAATGGCAAATAACCACCGTGTTTATCGACCAAACGTTCCCAGCCAGCACGATTAAAGGTCAAACCATGCGCTTGAATGACCATTTCGGCTTCATCGATATCTTGATGGGTAATTGGGGTGCTAAGGTATTCTTTGATAAAGGCTTGTAAGCCAAAAAATACCACGTCATAGTCGCCATGTCGCGCTTCGACATAGCTAGACATATATTCGCTGCCAGCTGGATATTGTACCCAGTGTGAGGTTTTATAGCTGTCGCTATTGAGAATTAAATTATTAAGATTACTAGTATACATCACAGAACTCCTCTGCTTTGAGATACCGCAATGGCTGCGGCGATTAGCCTCTGCCGTCTATCGGCTCGGGCGGAAAAATTGATAAAGTTAGATCAATAATTTTCAATGAAAACTAACGATTAAAAATTGAGTTGCACAATACCTTACAGTCCAACCATCTTCATAATAATCGCATAGTGATCTTCGAACATCATCTTAGAATCAAGCTCAGCAAGCGGCAACCAAAAAGCTTGTGCGGCATCGTCACCACCCTTAACTTTTGGTAAGCCTTTTGGGTCATTTTTAAGCTGAAAATAAAACGCTTGCGTGATGGTACGACCACGCGCTGAGCGATAGGGATCGTCAAAGGTATGCTGACTGTGGCGCGAGCCACGCAATACGGGTTCAGGAACTTTTAGGCGGGTCTCCTCACGTAGCTCACGGATACAGGCATCAAATAGGGTCTCTTTTGGGTTAAGAAAGCCACCCGGCAATGCCCAAAGCCCGCGCCCCGGCATACTGCGCCGCTCTACCAAAAGAATGTGTCCGGACTGCACTACCAAGGCGTCGGCAGTCATGAATGTCGGTGGATAAGGGGCAGATTCCCATTGTTTTTTATACTTATCAATAAAGCCTGCTTCTTCATGAAGCTGCTGATATTCGGCTGTTTTTTTGAAATCGTTTAATATTTTTCGAGTCGATTCTGGGGTACGCTCAGGAGTAGGTGTTGCGCCCATCAGATAGCTTTCACGAATAGGCGTTGCTGATAGATTATGATAACTAGGAACAGAAATGGATGCCCAGTGAGGGAATAGTGATAAGTAATACGACGAATTATCTTTGGAATGCCCAATCAAACCGATATTGCTTTGCAAGTCACCGGTGACCGATCTTACTCCAGCCTGTACGTATTTTAGCCAGCGCGTGTCATTATATAGCGCATCATCGAGCGCCACGCAGTGAATACGTGCGGCCTCATCTACAGAATAAGCGCCTTTAATCATTGCTGTGCGCTCAGCAACCGAAAACGGATTGCGTAAGCTGCGTGGTAGATTAGCTGAGCCGATAAGTATGATCACATCATCTGCGCGCTTTAACGCCTCGTCAATAACGGCTTTATGGCCGCTATGGAACGGCTGAAAACGACCAATAAATACCAAATAGCGATAATGTTTGGCGTCTGTTTCATCTAAACCAATGGCGCTTTCTGCTTGGCTTTCTTCTGGATTTTCTATTAGGTCATATTCCGATAATCTACTCATAAACGCCAACTCCGTGCGATACATTGATCAATTACTATCAATTATTTATTTATTCAAAATTGTGCAATGGCGCTAATACTGACACAGCATCTAACTTGCTGACAAGTACAAAGATGTTTTATAAGGTTTAATTGTCACTGAATCTTTGAGCTTAGAAAGAAGCTAATGTTAGCTGCTGTGCTTGTCAATCCAAGCAG
This sequence comes from Psychrobacter sp. DAB_AL32B, assembly GCF_002224105.1. Taxonomy (NCBI): domain Bacteria; kingdom Pseudomonadati; phylum Pseudomonadota; class Gammaproteobacteria; order Moraxellales; family Moraxellaceae; genus Psychrobacter; species Psychrobacter sp. DAB_AL32B. The sequence continues at coordinate 3,489 of NZ_NEXU01000028.1, forward strand.
CAACCGTTGGCCAAATCTCTTTGGCAGCATTACGGCTGGTCATGATACGGCTATGAGTATAATCATCCGAATCGCCATTACTAAGCGAATATTCACAAAAGACATTAGCAGGGTTGTTGAAGTCATTGAAAAGTAACTGACAACCACGCGTGGGGGAAATGAGCTTGTCTCCTTTGGCACTAATCGCATAAATAGGGGTAGTAATCTTTGGCATATGCTGTCGGTAATCAAAAGGCTCAGTATTAGCCATCACTGTTTGGGCTGTACTTTTATGAGGGGTATTTTTATTATTGCCACTTTTACAGTCGCTTTCATTATTGCCTTTATTGTTGCCTTCATTCAGGTCATTTTGCGTGATAAAGCTACTGTTAAAATTTTGCTTCAAATTCCAGTCATACCATTGCTTCATCGCATAGTAGCTTTCGTTAATTGGTCCCATATTGAGCTTTTTGGCAGGGATGTAGCCAAATAGTTGGGTGAATAATTTGGCCGCAAAGATTCTAGCATAGCTGATAGGGTTCAGTGCAGCGCCATAGGCTTGGCAGGCAAACATGCTGATGCTATTTATTTTATCGATATAAAGTGGATTTTGGATCAGAAACATGGTCAATCCAATGCCGCCGCCGCTATGGGTGACGCAGTGCAAGTTATCCAGTTTTAAATCATCAAACAAATACCGAAAGGTGGCGTCAAAATCATAAGTTGCGATGGTCTCAAAATTAAACTTATCTTTTGGTATTTCGCTCGCGCCATGACTGCGCCATTCCATAATATAGCAACGATGTCCAAGTGCTGCCAAGTATTCAGCGATTCTTAGGCAGGTTTTTTTATCCGAAAATGTACCATGTGTTAAAAATATGTTTTGTGCTTTATGAGCAGAAAGGTTAGATAAATCATGGCGTTTTTCGCTATCGAAAATCTCCCAAATAGCGATTTGTACATGATCCTTAGAGGTCACTAATTTTAGATTTTCTGTCATCATAAAGGTGTCTCTTTAGATTTAGCGCATTCTCATGAGAAGACGCTATAAGTGTTCAGTAGGTTATAGCATAGCTTATTTATTTCCCATGTGAGTTTTATCATAAGCATCCTAATCACAAGCATAAAAAAACTGCCACTAGTCATTCAACCATGGGCAGTTTTTTTATATCTATCGAACCAAAAACTAGCTTTCTTTACTAAACTCATTGAATGACGCGACAGCTTCAGCGGCATACATCATTGAAGGACCACCACCCATATAGATACACATGCCCAATGTTTCAGCGACCTCCTCTTCAGATGCGCCAAGCTGTACTAAGGCTTTGGTATGGAAACCGATACAGGCATCACAGCGCGCGCCAACTGCCAATGCTAAGGCAATAAGCTCTTTGGTTTTTTTGTCCAGAACACCATCAGCCGTTGCCGCTGCACCAAGTTGCGAGAACGCTTTAGTGGTTTCAGGGATATGCTTATGTAGTTTTGCTAAGTTGGTTGAAACGTGTTTAGTGATGTCTTTAAATGATTTGCTCATGGGATGCTCCTTGTTAAGCGAGATTAATTAGTACACTAATAAATATAAGTTTGACAGTTTTCAAATTGTTATATTTAATTATAATATATAAAATTATATATTAAATCAAGCTACTGACTGAATTCACTTAACTGAAGACTGAACTGATGCGTTCATCGCGGTGCTATTTTTGAAGCTAAAGCATCTGACACGCCAAACGAGTAGGGACAAAAGGCATTTATAAAAGATATTTTTTATAAACTTGATAAGTATGTTTTGGGTCTTTATATAGAATGAAGAGCAAAAAGATATAGAGGCTTATTTTCTGACATTTTTTTATGTTTCTTCAATACTTTTCGATAGCAGTTTTAACCGTTCAAAGGCAGTATTTCAAACGCACTATTTAAAGGGCGTTATTTAAAAGTTACTATCTAAAAGCTACTATTACCTTGGTCTCAATGTCTTTATGTTAGGTAGCAGAGCAGTCATTAGAGAAGTCAATAACCAGTATTTGTCGGAGTCAGTGCTAATTCACACTGGCACAGTCGGAATAGTCGACCAAGTGCGCTATAATGAGTAGTATTAATAGACAACCATCACCGTCAGACAAATAAAATGATAAGCCAAAATGATGGACGACTCCATATAACTCCACCTCACATTACATTTGACGACACAGTAGACGTGACCAATACATTTGACGACACAGTAGACGTGACCAATATAACGCTTGTGTCATAACACATAGGAAGCATTATGAGTGAACACAATTCAACTGATACTCAAGTAGACCCTGCTGCCGATTACGAGTCAGCGTTAGATACTGAGCAAGCTGAGACCAAAAGTAACATCACCATCACTGAGGCCGCCCAAGGTTATTTGGCGGACTTACTATCTAAGCAAGATACCGATGGTATCGGTGTACGTATCTTTGTTGAGCATCCAGGGACACCGCGTGCTGAGTGTTGTATGGCTTACAATCAGCCAGGCGAGGAAGACAGTGCTGATTTGAAGTTCAGCTACGATAATTTTTCTGCTTTTATTGAAGCGGCGTCAGTGCCTTATCTAGAAGATGCCGTCATTGATTATAATAAAGACCGTTTTGGTGGTCAGCTGACCTTCCGTGCGCCAAACTCTAAAGTGCCAAAAGTGGGTTCGGATGCCAGTGTTGAAGAACGCATCAACTATGTATTGCAGTCTGAGATTAATCCAAGCTTAGCCGCGCATGGTGGCGACGTGCAATTGCTTGAATTGATTGAAGAAGAAGGCATTGGTCTGACCGCTGTATTGAAATTCGGTGGCGGTTGCCAAGGCTGTTCAGCGGTTGATATGACGTTGCGCCAAGGTGTCGAAGTACAGTTGAAACAGCAAATACCAGAGCTGACTCAAGTAATTGATGAGACTGACCATACACGTACTGAAAATGCTTATTATAAGTAACAGCTAAATAACAGTTAAATAACCGCTAAATAAAAAATGCAGATGGCTCTTAACTGTCTCATTAGTTTGGTTGCTTATGAATATTAGTCATTAAGCGATGATAAATTTGCTGTTTTATTCATATAGAAGCTGAGTTATGATTAACTCAGCTTTTTTTTATGTATCAGTTTTTGTAGCGACGCTAAAAGTGCACTTTTTATAGCAGCTTATAGCAATGTTTTGCTAGTAATGTTGTTGATAAGCGATATTGTAGATAAGCGATATTGTTGATAAATAACTTTTTAACTTATATTTAGGAGCACATGATGAGTGACGAACAATCAGTTAGCCAACCACAACACCAGCAACGTCTTGAAACGCTGGCTATTCATGCCGGATATAGCGTTGAACCGACGACTAAAGCGGTTGCCGTGCCTATTTATCATACCAGCTCGTATGCGTTTGATAATACGCAGCACGGTGCAGATTTGTTTGACCTAAAGGTTGCAGGTAATATTTATACCCGTATCATGAACCCGACCAATACGGTATTAGAAGAACGAGTTGCGGCGCTCGAGGGCGGTATTGGTGCGCTTGCGGTTGCGTCAGGGATGGCTGCTATTACTTATGCCATTCAAACTATCTGTGAAGCCGGTGATAATATCGTTGCGGTATCGACTTTGTATGGCGGCACTTATAATTTATTTGCCCATGCACTGCCGCGTCAAGGTATCGAAGTACGCTTTTTTGACTACAAAAATCCTGAAGCGATTCGTGATTTAATCGATGATAAAACTAAGATGGTCTTTGCTGAAAGTATTGGCAACCCACTGGGTAATATTGTGGATATCCAAGTGCTTAGTGATATCGCTCACGAGTACGGCGTACCGGTAGTGATTGATAGTACGGTTGCGACACCTGCGCTATGTCGTCCGTTTGAGTTTGGTGCTGATATCGTCATTCATTCATTGACCAAATATATGAGCGGTACAGGCACCTCGATTGGTGGTGCTATTGTCGATAGCGGTACATTCCCTTGGGGCGATTATCCTGAGCGCTTCCCGCTACTTAATACGCCTGATGCCAGTTATCATGGCGTAAACTTTGTTAAGGACGTTGGCGCTGCTGCCTTTATTGCTCGTGCACGTGTTGCGCCGCTACGTAATACTGGCGCGGCACTCAGCCCGCTCAATGCCTTTGGTATTATGCAAGGTATGGAAACCTTAAGTTTACGCATGGAGCGTCATGTACAAAACGCGCAGGCCGTTGCTGAGTATCTGCGTGATCATGACAAAGTAGCGTGGGTAAAATATGCCGGTTTGCCAGATCATCCGGATCATGAGCTTGCCAAAAAATACATGAAGGGCACGCCGTCTGCTATTTTGACCTTTGGGGTAAAAGGTGGACTTGAAGCAGGCGCACGCTTTATTGATGCCTTGCAGCTGATTACGCGCTTGGTCAATATTGGTGATGCCAAATCGTTAGCGTGCCATCCGGCGACGACGACACACCGCCAGCTCAATGAGCAAGAGCTTGAAAACGCAGGGGTAAGTACCGATATGGTTCGTTTGTCGATTGGTATTGAACACATCGAAGATATCAAAGCAGATTTAGAGCAAGCATTGGCTTCTGCTTAGTTTGCAGATTTTTGCTTTGTTAAGTATATAAAAGTTTATAAATGAAAAAGCCCATATCGGTTTGATATGGGCTTTTTTTATTCGTTAAACTATCTAAATAGTTGCTAAATACTGTTAAATGTTGGGCCTGACTGCTTAGGCAGACAATACACGTTTTGCAATTTCTTGGTAATTTTGCGACTCTAAACGTGGACCGAACTGTTGAATGACTTGTGCGGCGACTTCGCTGGCAAGACGACCACATTCTGGCAAACTATATTGTTGCGATAATGCGTATAAAAACGCCCCAGAATAGTTATCACCAGCACCGTTGGTATCAATGACGTTGGTCACTACTGGCGTAGGAACGTCGTAAATCTCAATCTCTGACTCGTCATTTGGTTTATGAGCGATCACGGCACCATTTGAACCATCAGTGACAACCGCAGTTTGGCAATGCTCAAGTAAGGCACGCGCAGCAGATTTATGCTGCTTTTTATCGGTGAATAATTTTGCTTCTTCACTATTACAAAATATCACCGCGACTTTATTGCCGAGCATATTAAGCAGACCGTCTTTAGCAAACTTCACCACCGCTGGGTCGGCAAAGCTCACCGCAATCTTAGCACCATGAATTCCTGCTTGTTGACGCAATTGGTTCATCGCTGGTTGGATAGCTTCAGACATGGCTAAGTAGCCTTCTAAATATAGCCAATCAGCCTGTGTTAGCGCTTCAAAATCGACATTATCAGCGGTAATATCACTTGATGTGCCAAGGAATGTCTGCATGGTGCGTTCGCCATCTTCAGTGACTGCAACCACACATGAGCCGGTCACACCGCCTGCATGGATGGACTGTGGAGAGGTGGCTACGCCTGCTTCATGCAAGTCTTTTAGGTAAAACTCACCTTGCTTATCATCGCCAACGCGGCAGGCATAAAAAGGTTTGCCGCCTAAACTTGCAAAAGCGTACATCGCATTGGCCGCTGAGCCACCACCAGCGTGTTTTGACGGTTTGATTTCTGCGAGTTTAAAATAAGCCAATAATTGCTGTTGCTCTTCAATGCCTGCCAGCGTCATATTACCTTTGGTCAAGTCTGTTTCTTCTAATGCCGCATCTGACAATAGATATTCGTGGTCAACCAAGGCATTGCCTATCGCCATTACGTCGTACATTGCTTATGTCTCCTTAATAAATTTATAAATGTGTCTGTTTTTTTTATCTAAAAATTATTCGGCTTGGAGCTCAAGTAAGCGCTGATATAAGGCGTTCTTTTTTACCCCAGTGATATCAGCGCCTAAGGCAGCCGCTTTTTTAACGGATAAATCTTCTAGCAGGCGGTGTAATAATTTATCATGAATGCTGATATCGTCATCATCTTGTGCCACCTTGACCCCAGCGACCACCACAACAATCTCACCGCGCTGCTGATTGTCATCTGCTTTAACAAATTCAACCAAAGCGCCAAGCGTACTTTTACGTACCGTCTCAAAGGTTTTGGTCAATTCACGGCAAAACGTCACTTCGCGCTCTGCGCCAAATATGGCGGCCATATCTTCTAAGCTGGCAATAATACGGTGTGGCGCTTCATAAAATATCAAAGTTTCAGTACGGGTATTTAGGGCAGAGAGTTGTTTTTGGCGACCATGCGTTTTTGCTGGTAAAAACCCAATGAAGCTAAAGCGATCTGAGGGCAGACCTGCAACCGATAGCGCCGCAATGGCAGCGGAGGCACCAATAATAGGTGACACTCGAACGCCTGCAGCATGGGCGGCCTGTACCAATTGATAACCGGGGTCACTGATCAGTGGCGTACCGGCATCACTAATCAAAGCAACCGAATGACCTTGCTCAATCATCTCAATAATTTTAGGCGTTTGAATGGCGCTATTATGCTCATGATAAGCCCAAAGCTTATTATGTCCTTTTTGCTTTGATGTGGTATCAGCATCGTTTGCAACACCATCTTCGGTATTGTTTTCAGTGTTATGAGCCACGGCATCTTTTGTATCGTCAGCTTTACTGCCTTTGGTATCAATGCCAAAATGTGACAATAGCTTACCTGAGGTGCGCGTATCCTCACAGGCAATGATGGCGACTTGCTTTAAGACATCAATCGCATGCGGCGTCATATCGCTAAGATTACCAATCGGCGTGGCAACGATATATAGACAAGCTGGCATCGCGGTAGGGCTAGACATGAAAACCTCGGGTCATTAATTGGATAGATAAAAAGGGGATAGATAAATGGATACGGCGCGATGATTGATAAAACATCACTTATATAAAAAGTATTACTCATATAAAGAGTGAATAATTAAATCATCATAAGCACGCACAGAAGCACGCAAAGGTGGTTAGTTTAGCATGTTGTGCTATGATAATTCTGAAATGTTAAGTAGACCAATAGACGTTATGGTGAATGATAAACCTTTGACTCTAACCTCCCCAAAACAGCGACAAGGTAGCCGTTTTGAACAACAGGCCTGTGAGTTTTTACAGGCGCAAGGGCTGATATTGATTGCGCAAAATTGGCAGCAGCCTAAAGTTGGCGAGCTGGACTTAGTCATGCTAGAAAAAGGGCAGGCGTGGTCGACACTGGTCTTTGTTGAAGTGCGTCAAAGGCAGCGTTCAGAATTTGGTGACGCTGCGCTCAGCGTAACGGCAAGTAAACAACGTAAAATTATCAAAGCGGCACGCTATTTTTTGCAGCAACATCCTAAATATAACGATTATGAATGCCGATTTGATGTGATGGCCTATAATACTATCGACAATAACAATCATAACAATCATAACAATCATAACAATCATAACAATCATAACAATCATAACAATCATAACAATCAGATAAATAACATCCCAAAAACGCATTCGGAAAATGTTCAGCCGGAATGGCTAAAAGGCGCTTTTATAGCGGCAGCTTGGTAGTAAAGGTTTTTGATCGCTTGTTTTAAGATTGTTTAATTTGATAGCGAAATAAATAATCGCATCAAGCTGTCTTTACCAAAAGCCTAACTGTCTACTATAAAAATTAAGTAAAGTAGCGGTATTAAAAATCATTAATTGAATCAAATTTACATCACTACTTTTTACATCACTACTTTTACATCGCCACTATCAACTATTCAATTATTATAAACCATGTTCTAAGAGGTAAATCATGACACGGATGCATTTGCGCACTGCTATTTTTGGCTCATCACGCCGTACCGCGATTGGCGTGATGCTAATGTCTAGCATTATAACTACTGGCTGTACCACCAACTATTTGACCAATAGTACAGAAGGCACGTATGGCGTGCCGATGACTGAGCGTACCATTCCGCAGCGTCTGCTCGATCGTAGTATCGAACATACTGTCAAGATTAACGTTTATGGTTTGCAGGAAAATTTGCAGCAAACCAGTCGCATGAGCATTGATAGCTTTAATAGTACCGTATTGCTTACTGGCGAAGTGCCGACTGAGGCAATCAAGACCGAAATCGGAAAAGTCGTTGGCTCTATGCCAGACGTTCGCCAAGTTTATAATGAGCTGACCGTCGGTGCCTCAAAAGGCTATAGCCAAACCGTCCATGACGGCTATATCACATCGAAGCTAATGGCAAAAACAGCCACAGCTAATGGTGTTAAAGCCTCACAGATAAAAGCAGTGACTAATAATGGCGTGGTTTATATCATGGGCCGTATGACGCCGACGCAACAAAGCCACTTGATCGATATCGCCAATAATACAGTTGGCATCACAGAATTGGTACTGCTGACCACCGTCGTCGATGATAGAGGGGTAAAGCTCGGTAGCGATGACATTATGTACGAGAACAATTTAGCCAATCCTACCAAAGGGCCAGCTGTTAACAGCAGAGCAGCCCCCGAGGCAAACAGTTCGATAGCAGCAGATACGGCTATCAATGCCACTCCGATTATCATCACAGAAGATGGTTCGCCAGTCAATGAGCCTTCATCGAGTCCGTATATTGACCTGTATCAAAACCAGTAAATAGGTTGCCTAATATTGTTATAATCGCAGCTTTTTTATTTTGAAATCACAATATTTAATGACGACTTTCGGACGCCTCAAACCGTCAAAATGCTACTCACAATAAGCCTAAATATTCATAACAGTAAAAGCACGATAAATCCTTAGTCAGCCCGTAAGATATGAACAGTAAAAAAATATAAGCAGTAAAAACTAGATGAAATGGCACAGATAAAATAACAAACGGTCATGGCACTATCGCTGGCTGGATGATATTGACTGAATGATAACGACTGCATGATATATAACAGGGATACTGCTATGAAGGGTTTAAGTAAGGATGCACGGCGAGCCAAAGCAATGACGCCGAAAATCATCAGCGCAGGGGTTACCGCGGCATTGGCAGTCGGTGGAATTGCTCTAGCAACACAGCAAGCACAGGCTTTATCGGCGCTTGCTATCGTCAATGGCCTTACCTCAAGTGGCGGTGTTGGGGTCAGTAAAGATATTCTTTATGGCGACGAGCCGTCGCAAGATTTGGATATGTATTATCCTAAACCTCTTGCAAAAGCGATGCAGAGTGAGCGGGCAATTACGGATACTTATCCTATGGTAGTGTTCGTATATGGTGGCTCATGGGAGAACGGCACTAAAGAAGAATATGCGTTTGTCGGTCAAAGTTTGGCTCAAGCAGGTTATGTGACCGCAGTGATTAATTATCGTAAAGCCCCTGAGCATGTGTACCCTGATTATGTCGAAGATACAGCACAAGCTATTGCTTGGAGCTATAAAAACGCAGAGCGTTTTCATGCTGACCCAAAACGCCTAGCAGTCGTTGGGCATTCTGCTGGCGCGTTTAATGCCGTTGCTGCCGTCGCCAATGAGGACTTTTTAAAGCCTTACGGTATTAAGCCAAAAGACATCAAGACGGTGGTTGGTATTGCTGGTCCTTATAGCTATGATTTTCGCAAATTTGATAGTGTGACGGCTTTTGCTGCCGACGCCACGCCGGATGAAGTGATGCCAGACCGACAAATCAAAGGCGAGCAACCACCTTATCTATTATTGACTGCCGAAAAAGATAAAGTTGTGTATCCTACTAATACTATTAAGATGACCAAAGCATTACAAGAAGCTGGTGTTACCGTTCAAACGGGTGAAATTGCAGGTGCCAGTCATGCCACTAGCATTGGGGCGATGGCGCCGCCATTACGTTGGGTTAATGACGTACGTGCGCAAGTGGTGAGCTATTTGGACAAAGCTCTTAAATAATTAGCTAATACTGTCATTAATACTTAGACGCAGTTGCGTAAGACAGTACTGTAAGATGGTCAAACTCTTGTTATAATGTCGTCACTTTAAATCTATACCCTATTTTAAACCTTAAGGCAGAATATTCTATGAGCATGAACGCTGACGATTTGATCGCATTTTTACAAACTCACTTTCCGGATGCTTTTATTCAAGCTGCCAATCAAGGAACTAAGTTTGATGTACGCGTGGTTGATGCCAGTTTTGAAGGCAAACGTGCCGTTCAGCGTCAGCAAGCGGTTTATGCTTTGGTAAACGACAAAATTGTGAGTGGCGATATTCATGCGCTCAATATTCAAGCGTTAACGCCTGTTGAATGGGAAGTTCAATCGCAAGGCTAGGCTATGACTTTTCATCTATGACCGGATTTTCTACTACTAGCAATATTGTTGCCAGTTTTATACTATTTGGTTTTCCATCATTTTTTATACTCATCGCTAGGTTGTCACCTTTATGGATCAATTTTTAATCACTGGTAGTAGTCGTATCGCAGGGGAAGTCAATATCTCAGGCGCCAAAAATGCCGCGTTGCCGTTACTTGCGGCCATGATATTGGCCGAGACGCCAACGACATTGCATAATGTGCCATCGTTACAAGATGTGCGCACTTTGATTGAGTTGATTGGTGGCATGGGTATCAATATCCAAAAACAGGGCGATACCGTCACGTGCGATACCAAAAATATTGATAATTTTTATGCGCCATACGATTTGGTCAAAACCATGCGCGCATCAATTTTAGTGCTAGGGCCATTGCTGGCGCGTTTCGGTGAGGCAGAAGTGTCGTTGCCGGGCGGCTGTGCGATTGGATCACGTCCTGTTGATCAGCATCTCAAAGCCTTTGAAGCGATGGGTGCTACTATTACGGTAGAAAACGGCTATGTGATAGCGCAAGCGCCAAAAGGCGGCAAGCTACTTGGCTGTAAATTCTCTTTTGATATGGTAACTGTTGGCGGTACTGAAAACGTTATCATGGCAGCAGCCCTAGCCAAAGGGACTACCGTATTAGGTAACTGTGCGCTTGAGCCAGAAGTGGTTGACTTGGCCAATATGCTAGTAGCAATGGGCGCTAAAATCAGTGGTATTGGTACAGCAACCATGACTATCGAAGGCGTTGAGCGTTTGCATGGTTGCGAGTATTCAGTGGTACCAGATCGTATTGAAACTGGCTCATATTTAGCAGGTGCGTTGATGACGCGCGGTGATGTATTGACCAAAAATACTTCTGCGCTATTATTGACGCCCGTATTAGAGAAGTTCGAAGATATGGGTGCGATCATTACCACTGGCGATGATTGGATTCGTGCGCAGATGAAAGGGCGTCCAAAGTCAGTTGATATTCGTACTCAGCCACATCCAGGCTTCCCAACGGATATGCAAGCGCAGGTAATGGCTATTTCTTGCCTAGCTGATGGTACTAGTACTTTCATCGAAAATATCTTTGAAAATCGCTATATGCACGTGCCAGAGCTTAACCGCTTAGGCGCATCTATCCAAGTAGATGGTCATACCGCTGTCGTTAAAGGTGTTGATTGCTTTACAGCAGCGCCGGTTATGGCTACTGATTTGCGCGCTTCGATGTCATTGGTCATGGCTGCTGCTGCTGCTGAAGGCGAGAGTTTAATCGACCGCATTTATCATATCGATCGTGGCTATGAGCATGTTGAAGATAAACTTCGTGCCTTGGGTGTGAATATTGAACGCATCAATACTAACGATTAGTATTGATTGGCTTATCCTATCCTATTTAGCCTTGTGACGTCAGTTATTGATAATATTGGCGTTACAGCTTTAAAAGCTTGGCATTATAAAATCAAAGAATTCCCTGTGATGGGAATACCAACTGCACACGGACACGAGTCATTATGACTGAAGCAACCAATAGCCTAGCAAATAATGGCTTATTAAATGAAGTAAATGATGAGTTTTCAGGCTTAACACTTGCGCTATCAAAGGGTCGCATTCTCGAAGAGACGATGCCTTTACTACGCGCCGCCGGTGTTGAGCTTCTCGAAGACCCTGAAGCGTCGCGCAAGCTTATTTTTCCAACCTCAAACCCGAATGTCCGCGTATTGATTTTACGCGCCAGTGACGTGCCGACGTACGTTGAACACGGCGCTGCTGATTTTGGAGTGGCTGGTAAAGACGTGCTACTTGAGCATGGTGCCAATCATGTTTATGAGTTATTGGATTTAAAGATTGCCCAATGTAAGTTGATGACCGCTGGCGTGAAGGATGCGCCACTGCCGAATCGTCGTCTGCGTATTGCCACTAAATACGTCAATGTTGCCCGCGCTTACTTTGCCAGCCAAGGTCAACAGGTAGATGTAATTAAGCTATATGGTTCAATGGAGCTTGCGCCGTTGGTTGGTTTGGGCGATTTGATTGTCGACGTAGTTGATACTGGTAATACACTACGCGCCAATGGGCTTGAAGCACGCGACCATATCTGTGATGTTTCATCTCGTCTTATCGTCAATCAGGTCAGCTATAAGCGCAAATTTGCACTCCTTGAGCCTATCTTGAATAGCTTTAAAGACAGCATTGCCAGCGCTTCATAAATCAGCCCCTTATAAAACGCTGCCAATCATTGGTAATATAAAGCATTGTCATACAAAATTTTAAACCAGTTTAGCGCTCTAGGATAGATATAGCGTGCTAAACTGGTTTTGTTGTATTCGCTTGCCAGATAATAAAAGCTCAGTATAATCTGAGTCAGATAATAATAAATAAGCTGGCTTATAAGAAGTAGTAATTTTCCATTTATTTATATTAGCCCTTTTATTTTTTACAGCCGTATTCCATGCACAAATACAGGATAAAGTCATGCGCCAATTAAGTACTCAAGATGCCGATTTTGACAGTCAATTGACACAACTGCTTGCTTTTGAAACGGTCAATGATGCTGATTTACTAAAGACTGTGGATGATATTATTACTAAAGTGCGTCATGGTGGCGATAGCGTCGTACTACAGTTGACCCAGCAATTTGATCAACATCCAGCGACGACGATGCAAGCGCTAGAGCTATCTAAAGAGGCACTTGCTGAAGCCTTTATAAATCTTGATGATAAAGTGAAAACAGCGTTGATTACAGCGGCGACTCGGGTACAGGCGTTTCATGAGCGCCAAGTACAAGAAACATGGCAGTATGATGATGAGCTAGGCAATCGCTTAGGTCAAAAAGTGACAGCGCTTGACCGTGTCGGTATTTATGTACCGGGCGGTTTGGCTTCTTATCCGTCTTCCGTATTGATGAATGCTATTCCTGCCAAAGTTGCTGGCGTCGCTGAGGTTATCATGGTTGTGCCAGCACCAAAAGGCGTATTAAATCCTTTGGTATTGGCAGCGGCACATTTGGCAAAAGTAGACCGTGTCTTTACCATCGGCGGTGCGCAAGCGGTGGCCGCATTGGCCTATGGTACCGAAACCATTCCAGCAGTAGACAAAATCACCGGTCCGGGTAATAAGTACGTCGCGGCAGCCAAACGTGCCGTATTTGGACAAGTAGGCATTGATATGATTGCTGGTCCCTCTGAAGTGCTGGTCTATGCAGAAGGCGAAGCGCAAGACCGCGCTGATTGGCTCGCCATGGATTTATTATCCCAAGCTGAGCATGACCGTATTGCCCAAGCGATTTTTGTCACTACTTGTGAAAAACAGCTTGAAGAAGTTGCAATTGAGATTGAAAAAGCATTAGCAGAGTTACCAAAAGCGGATATCGCTCGTGATTCGCTAAAAAACCGCGGCGCGCTTATTTTAGTAAAAGACCGTGCAGAAGGTATGGCGGTTATTAATCGCGTCGCACCTGAGCATTTAGAGTTGTCTGTTGATAACCCTGATGCATTGCTTGATAGTATTCGTCACGCAGGCGCTATATTTATGGGTCGCCATACGCCAGAGGCGATTGGTGACTACTGTGCAGGACCCAATCATGTGCTCCCAACATCCGGTACCGCACGTTTTTCTTCACCGCTCGGTGTTTATGACTTCCAAAAGAAATCATCGATTATTTATTGTAGTGAGGCTGGTAGTAAGCCGCTAGCTGAGACGGCAGATATTTTAGCGCAACGCGAGGACTTAGAAGCCCATGCGCGTTCAGCCCGTTATCGTTATCAGTAATATTTTTTGATTGCTTCAACAGTAGGTATTTTAAAATTAACTGTTGAAATTTATTTTTAATAGTCTCTGTGGCTAATAGTAGGATAACTTATGAGTGAGTTAAAGGTAGACACCAGACTTTGGTCATCTAAAGCGCGCAATTTATCGCCTTATGTCCCCGGCGAGCAGCCTCAGCATGACAATTTATGCAAATTAAATACCAATGAAAACCCGTTTCCGCCATCACCAAAAGTCGGTGAGGCAATTACAAAGGTGTTAGCGCGGCAAGCAGACGACCTACGTTTGTATCCAGCACCTGAATCTGATGATTTACGTGGCGCATTGGCAGAACTTTATAACCTTGATATAAACCAAGTATTTGTCGGAAATGGTTCAGATGAAGTATTGGCACTAGTATTTGCCAGCTTTTTCTTAAAAGAGCGCCCTGTATTAGCACCTGATATCAGCTATAGTTTTTATCCGGTTTATGCCACTACCTTTGGCATAGAGCTGGTACAAATTGCGCTTGGTGCTGATTTTAATATCGACCCTGATGATTATCGCCAGCCTTGTAGCGGTATAATTATCGCCAATCCTAACGCCCCAACCGGTTTGTTATTATCGCTTGCTGATATCAGTAAGCTTGCTAGTGAGCATTCAAACTCAGTGATTGTGATTGATGAAGCATATATTGATTTTGCCCAAATAGAAGAAGGTAGCTCAGACTCACAGGTCTCAGCCGTCAGCCTTATTAATGATTTTGATAATTTGCTGGTGACGCAAACCTTTTCAAAGTCGCGCTCGCTTGCTGGTCTGCGTGTCGGTATGGCATTCGGTAATGCTTCATTAATCGAAGCACTGACACGTATGAAAAATAGCTTTAACAGCTATCCATTAGATAAGTTGGCTCAAGCAGGAGCGACCGCTAGTGTCTTAGATACCGAGTATTTTGAGCAAACCCGTCAGCAAGTGATTGATTTGCGCACATCGTTGACGGCAGAATTGACAGCATTGGGCTATGATGTACTACCATCGCATGCCAACTTTGTATTTGCGCGTCCAAACGACGGTGATGCAATGACAGTGGCAAATGCGTTACGCGAGCAGAGTATTATCGTGCGTCATTTTGATAAACCCCGTGTGCAAGAGTATTTACGTATTACTATCGGTACAGCAGCACAGCATGAGCGTTTGATTGATGCATTAAAAGCTCTAGAAACTGTTGCTGATGTCGTTGCTAATTAATATTTAGCAGTACTTTATTTGTTTAAAGTGAATCGGTTAAAGTCCTTGAGACGTACTAAAAATAAAGCCTGCCCAACATAACGTTAGCAGGCTTTATTTTTTTAGCTACTTTAAATTTATCTTTAATATAACGATGAATCTTATTTGCTGCTGTGCTTTTGACTCAAGACGATCATCAGATTACCGACTTTATCGAGACATTCTTGATATTCCGCATCGCTATCAGAGGCAATAGTAATGCCGCCACCTGCCCACAAACTGACTTGGCTTGTATGGTCTACTATACCATCTGATGCATGGTTGGCTTGCAGCGTGCGAATCAATACATTCCATTGACCACTACCATCAAAGTTCACATAGCCCATGGTGCCGCAATAGGCACCACGCGGCGCTGCTTCTAATTCTGCAATAATCTCGACCGCCCGTTTTTTTGGCGTTCCAGTGATTGAGCCGGCAGGCAAACTGCCAAATAAGACTGCTAATGGATGCGTATCTGTCTTTAACTCAGCGGTAATGGTGCTGACCATATGATGCACATTACTAAAGCTCTCAATCGCAAATAACTGTGGCACTTTTACGCTACCGATTTTGGCATACTTACCCAAATCATTACGCAATAAATCGACAATCATCACGTTTTCCGCACGGTCTTTTTCGCTATCGATTAATTGCTGCTTGTATTTATCATCTTGCTCAGTAGTTGAGCCGCGCGGCATCGTTCCTTTGATAGGTTTGGTGCGTATATGGTGCTTACCTGTTTGATCGTCTTTACTAAAAGTAAAAAATAACTCAGGTGAGCAACTTAATAATTCAAACTGACGCTCTGGCGTATTAGCGTTGACTTCACTTTTAATATAATTAACCGCTAAATAGCCTGCAAATGGTGCTTGGGTGTTAGCATGCAAAGCAGGCAAATAATCGATAAGCATGGCGGCTGATTTATTACTTCCATTTACATCCGTTACATCATTGAAATCACCATTCCATACTTGGGTTAAATTTATTTGATAGCAATCGCCTTGCTGTAAGTAGTTTTGAGTTTGATTAAATGCCTGCTGATAATCATTCTTATGCCATTTAGCATCTAGCTTTAAAGGTAGCAATGGACAGCTAGCGTTATTGGCCATATCTATACTGGACAGTTTGCTATCCAGTTCATCCAAATAGGCTATGAGTGCTGCTACGAGCTTATTTTTTTTCTTATTATCAGTACTTTCATCACAATCATTATTGAGCGTATTTACTGTTAGCTCCCAATCTTTTTCATCGTCTTTGTTAGGTGCTAGATAAATATCATAATGTCCCAGTAGTGCACATGGCTGGACTGCCAGCTCAATTTTGGCTTTTGGACTTAGCTCATGAGCGGCAATATCATATCCAATAAAACCTATAAGACCATGATAGTAACTGGGCTTCTCATCATTTTTGTTTATCGAAGTTGAGAGGTCGTTTTCGCTTTCATAAGCCTGACTATAAGCAATTAATTCATCCTGCCAGTCGCTATAACTTATATACGCTGTAGTAACTGTATTATCATTGTTGTGATGGGTAGCGCGGCAAGTTTTTTCAACTTTATAAGGGTTTGTTTGATAAAAACTTGCTTGTCTAGCAGAATATGACGTCTCGTCTACAGAATAAAAGACCGACCAGCTTACTTTTGGCAATAAGCCAATCACAGGTCGTCCATCATTATTCAGCCAAATCAATTGCCAGTTTGCCTTGGCATCTTGTGCTAGCAAATGACGGCGTAGCTTTGGCATCAGTTCTGCGGCAGACAGATCACCAAAACGCCAGCTAGGTTTAGTAGCTGGCGATGGGGCAGAAACTGTCTGCACAGTAGTATTATGATGTGATGCGACCATAGTTTAGGCGTCAAACTTTTTGATGATTAGAGTGGCATTAGTGCCACCAAAGCCAAAGCTATTGCTCATAAGAGTTTCAAGCTTAACGTCACGTTTTTCAGTAACGATATCAAAGCCTTTGGCTGCCGGATCTAATTCTGTAATATTGATACTTGGCGCAATAAACCCTTCTTGTAGCATGAGTAGGCAATAAATCAGTTCTTGTGCGCCTACCGCACCTAAGCTATGACCTGTCATAGATTTAGTGGAGCTAATAGCGGGCACTTTACTGACATCATTACCAAATACTTTAGCAATGGCTTTAAGCTCAGTAATGTCACCTAACGGCGTGCTCGTACCATGACTATTAATATAATCAACGCTTTCTAAACCTGCTTCAGCGAGTGCTTGCTGCATACAGCGTACCGCGCCTTCACCACTTGGAGCAACCATTTCTGCACCGTCAGAGCTGGCACCATAGCCGACGATTTCGGCTAAAATATTGGCACCGCGTGCTTGAGCATGCTCAAGACTTTCAACGACCACCATTGCACCACCAGCAGCAATGACAAAGCCGTCACGATCTTTGTCATAAGCTCTTGAGGCGAGTGTTGGCGTGTCATTATATTGGGTGCTGACTGCGCCCATCGCATCAAACATACAAGACTGGGTCCAATGCTCAGCTTCACTACCACCAGCGAGCACCACATCGGCTTTACCCAACTGAATCAGCTCAGCAGCATGACCGATACAATGCGTCGAAGTTGCGCAAGCAGACGAGATAGAGTAGGAAACACCTTGGATTTTTAGGCCAGTGGCAAGCGCTGCGGATACCGAGCTGCCCATCGTTTTTGGTACTGCCATGGCACCGACACCGCGCAGACCTTTTTCTCGCATGGCATCGACAGCATTGACGATATTTTCTGTTGAAGCGCCGCCTGAACTTGCAACCACACCTACGCGCGGATTGCTATTGATGGTCTCAAGTGACAATCCAGCGTGCTCAATAGCGTTTAAAGCACTGACATAAGCATAGAGACTCGCGTCACTAAAAAATCGTTTCAATTTACGGTCAATACCTGAGGTATCAAGCTCTGATTGATCAATACTGCCACTAACGTGTGATTTAAATTCGTGCTCAGCATAAGATTTATTGAATGTAATGCCAGAGCGCCCTTGTTTCAGAGCATCTGTGACAGTAGCCAAATCATGTCCGATACAAGAGACAATCCCTGCTCCAGTGATAACAACACGGCGCATATTCTATTCCTTATTAGTAACGATATTAGTAACGATTTTTTGATAATTATCTGTAATCATCGTCTTTAAACCTCTACTTCTATTATTGTTTAACGTCGAAACTATCTCTGACAGTAAAAATATTGCAAAAAAGATAGTGTTTAAGCGCTAAACGCTGCTTCTAAAACGATGGTTGCGGTCACAATAAAACCACTATTGAGATAATGTGGCCAATACAAATAATTTTCTATGAGTAGTGGTGCAATCATGCTTGAGCTTATGGCATATGATAACGTATCAAGGGGGC
>NZ_NEXU01000029.1:0-6566 GCF_002224105.1 Psychrobacter sp. DAB_AL32B
CTATGACCGCCATGGAAATAGAGTAAACTTATTTAACGTCAACCCAATTAAGAGATATACTAATAAAGTTATCGAGTTATCAATAAGGGATACTTTTGGATACAAAAGGGGCGATAGCGATAACATTGTTCGCACTGACACTCATAATAATTGTTCGCTAGAATGGCACACAGATTACGACTATAAAAAATAAGCAATCATCACATTCATCATATTAAGGATATCACGATGGGAAAGCGTAGCACTTTATCTAAAGGCATCAGTACGGTTGGAACTTTTACTCGCAGTAACCTAGAACGTGTGGGCGCCATGATTGATAGCGTTAATGCCAAAACTGGCAAACCGCGTCAATTTAAAGCTGTAAATCTAGGCGATGAAGATTATCAACAAGATTTATTTCGTGAGCAAACATTAAAAGCAACCCAGCAATTATTGGGCACCCGTTTCGCAACTTATGGTAAATATGCCAAAAAAGTAGTGCCAAACAGTTTGTTTGAATCGACCGTTGATGGCGCTTTCGCCCAAGTTGCAAAGCTTGCTGCCAACTGGAGCCAAATTGATTTACCTAACGAGCACCGTTTTGCTAATATCGCCAGCTTAGATGATGAAGAGCGTTACGCATTAGCGACCGCTATTGCCAATCAGAATCGTGCGTTGGCAACGATAGGTGGTTTGACAGGTCTGGCTGGGCTACCGGGTTTGCTCGCCGATACCTTGTGGCTATTGTTGGTATCACTGCGTACCGTTTATCAGCTGGGTGCGGTATACAACAAGCCACTAACAGGTAAGCAAGGCGTCAAGATGGCTTATGAGCTGCTTGCAAATGCTGACCTGAGCAAGATGCAAGAAAAACAAGCATTACTTGCAGGTATTGGTATTGGTAAAGGCTTACTTGACAATGCTCAAAGCAGTGGCTTGCACAACGAACTTAAAAACCTAGGTCTAAAAAACAAAAATGTGAATTTTTATGCTGAACAAGTCGATAGTATTGCCAGTCAAGTCGGTATTGATTTGGATAAAATTAATTTATCATGGATACGCCGCTTCTTACCAGCCACAGCAGTGATTATTGGTATGCGCTATAACAGCCAGCTGATTGATGAAGTGATTGGCGTTGCTCAAGCAACTTTTGCACCAGAAGCCAAGCTTGCCAACCGTGCTATTA
Source organism: Psychrobacter sp. DAB_AL32B (assembly GCF_002224105.1). Classification (NCBI taxonomy): domain Bacteria; kingdom Pseudomonadati; phylum Pseudomonadota; class Gammaproteobacteria; order Moraxellales; family Moraxellaceae; genus Psychrobacter; species Psychrobacter sp. DAB_AL32B. The sequence continues at coordinate 1,166 of NZ_NEXU01000029.1, forward strand.
CTGATGATAGAAGTAGCGAAGCTGAGGTTAATAAATATGCGAGTAATAATGAGCAAAAAGAAGATAAAGCTCAAGATAATGCCTCAAAAGACGCTGCTAAAAAAGATGCTGTGAAAGAGAGCAAGAAAGGCAGTAACGCCAACTCTGAGCAGAAACAGTCTGATTCTAAAGAAGCCAACTCTAAAGAAGATAAGCCTAAAGAGACAAAATCAGAAAAAGTTGTTTCAGAAGAAGCTAAAAAAGATACTCAAAAAACTGGCAATGATAAAGCCGACAGTATCAAGGATAACCAGCAGGGTAGTGTAGATAAATCTTCTGCTAGCAAATCAAAAAAAGAGTCTGCTAAGCCGAGCAAATAACAAGAACTTAAGGTTTGTTGATTAAAGGTTTGCTGATTGCTTTTTAGCAAACTGAAGCTTTATGCTTTTACTGTTTAACTTTAATATTGGCGATATTGTCTTACTTCTCTTGAATAGTAAGATAATATCGCCATATAGCTAAAATAAACGACTTTTTTATCTCTAAATATCTTATCTAAATGATGTATACGTCTACTTTTGATACCATATTTAGTCCACTGTTTTTTGGCTTATGTCATCAAAAACAGATAAAGTGGTATAGTACTAGACTGAATACATATCTATCCGCTGCTGTAAAGTCCAACTGCTCATAAGTGGTTGAAATAGCAGCAACAAGTCTTTATAATACACTGTCCTAAAAATGGGTGTGCCAAAATCTGTCGTTAAAGTCAGATAGATGGTGCGTTTCCCTATTTTTTTGTTTTTTACCAAACGGGAGAAGGATGCCTCATGGCAACAACTAACCAATTGATTCGTAAAGGTCGCAAAACCATCAAGGAAAAGTCAAAAGTTCCTGCGTTGGAAGCGTGCCCACAACGCCGTGGTGTATGTACTCGCGTATATACTACTACCCCTAAAAAACCTAACTCAGCCATGCGTAAAGTATGTCGTGTACGTTTGACTTCAGGCTATGAAGTATCAAGCTACATCGGCGGCGAAGGTCATAACCTACAAGAGCACAGTGTTGTTCTTATCCGTGGTGGTCGTGTAAAAGATCTACCAGGTGTACGTTATCACACCGTTCGTGGTGCACTAGATTGCGCAGGCGTTAAAGACCGTAAGCAAGGTCGTTCTAAATATGGTGCTAAGAAACCTAAAGTTTAATAACTAACCGTTATTAAATGAGTTTCGATGTATCACCCATTAACTGTGCATGGGTCTGATGTGAGTAATTTTTGACCAAATGAGTCATTAAACCTTATCACATAGCGCCATGCAGTAAGGCTGACTGACAACTCGATATAACGCCATCCAATATTAATTGGTGCGAGATTGTGAATGTCAGACACTCCTGAAGAAAAGGATTATTATTATGCCAAGACGTCGCGTCGTTGCTACCCGTGAGATCCTACCGGATCCTAAGTTTGGTAGCCAAACTGTTGCAAAATTCATCAACCATGTCATGAGTCATGGTAAAAAATCTACTGCTGAGCGTATCGTTTACGGTGCACTTGAGACAGTAAGCCAAAAGCGTAACATCGAAGATCCAGTTTCTTTCTTTGAAGAAGTATTGGAAAATGTTCGCCCAATGGTTGAAGTAAAAGCTCGCCGCGTTGGTGGTGCAACCTACCAAGTGCCAATGGAAGTACGCCCCTCCCGTCGTACTGCCTTGGCTATGCGTTGGTTAGCTGAAGCTGCTGCAAAGCGTTCTGAAAAATCAATGGCTTTACGTTTAGCTGGCGAATTGAATGACGCTGCTGATGGTAAAGGTAATGCTATGAAGAAGCGTGACGAAGTTCACCGCATGGCAGATGCGAACAAAGCATTCTCTCATTACCGTTTCTAAGCTACTTTTATTTAAGCTGTTCTTTATCAATAACTATTTTTAATAGCAGCTTTTTTAATAATAGCTTTGGATTGCTGGTTTAGGCCAAGCAATCCTCGTATTGTTGATTTATTCTATTGATTGCCGCCATTATTAATGGGTGGTTCTATTGTTTTGATCGCAAGATACTTAAACAGTTAACCACCTTAGATGGCGGACATCTGTCAAGATGCTGTTCTGAAAGGGATGCTACTTTTCAAAGCCTGCAAAGCTTACGAAGAAAGTTTCCTGAGTTTAATGCCGCACTATTCTTAGTATTTACTCTTTTTTGTCCGTATTAGGCCCAATAATTAGTAGATAATATTACGAAGCCAAGTAGCTTTGTCATAGAGTATGAGGTAGAGACACAACACATTAATCTATACACGAATTTCCCTAGGAAAACACTATGGCTCGTATAACTCCCCTAAAACGCTATCGTAATATTGGTATTTCAGCGCATATTGATGCTGGTAAGACTACTACTACTGAGCGTGTTTTGTTCTACACCGGTGTCAGTCACAAACTTGGTGAAACGCATGATGGTGCGGCTACCATGGACTTTATGGAGCAAGAACAAGAGCGCGGTATTACCATTGCTTCTGCGGCGACAACTTGTTTTTGGTCAGGTATGGCCAAGCAGTTTGATGAACACCGTATCAACATCATTGACACCCCAGGTCACGTTGACTTCACGATTGAAGTTGAACGCTCTATGCGTGTGCTTGATGGCGCGTGCATGGTGTATTGTGCAGTAGGCGGCGTACAGCCACAGTCTGAGACCGTATGGCGTCAGGCAAATAAATATAAAGTGCCACGTCTTGCATTCGTTAATAAAATGGATCGCGTTGGTGCCGACTTCTTCCGTGTTGTCGAACAAATCAAAACTCGTCTAGGCGGCAAGGCAGTACCATTGGTTATTCCAATTGGTAAAGAAGACTACTTTGAAGGTGTTGTTGATCTTGTGACCATGAAAGCCATCTATTGGGATGAAGCCTCTCAAGGTATGGAATACGAAGAACGTGAGATTCCAGCTGAATTACAAGAACAAGCAGAAGAGTATCGCGAGTATCTGGTAGAAAATGCTGCTGAAGCCACTGAAGAGTTGATGGAAGAATATCTAGAAAATGGTGAATTGTCTATTGAGCAGATTCATAGTGCCATTCGTCAACTAACGATTAATAATGAAATCATCCCATTGCTTTGTGGTACTGCCTTCAAAAACAAAGGCGTTCAAAAAATGTTGGATGCGGTTATTCAGTATCTTCCAGCACCAATAGATGTACCTGCTATTAAAGGTATTCTTGACGACAAAGACGAAAGCGAAGGTACTCGTGAAGCTTCAGATGATGCACCGTTTGCTGCTCTAGCGTTCAAAATCATGAACGACAAGTTCGTTGGTAACTTAACCTTCGTTCGTGTTTATTCAGGTGTTCTAAAGCAAGGCAGTAGCGTTTATAACCCTGTTAAAATGAAGCGTGAGCGTGTTGGCCGTATCGTGCAGATGATGGCAGATGCTCAACAAGAGCTACAAGAAATTCGTACGGGTGATATCGCAGCCTTAGTTGGCATGAAAGATGTGACTACTGGTGATACCTTATGTGATGAGCAAAATGTTATCACGCTTGAGCGTATGGAATTCCCAGATCCAGTTATCAGCCTAGCGGTTGAACCTAAGACTAAAGCTGACCAAGAAAGAATGTCAATTGCTTTAGGTCGTTTGGCGAAAGAAGATCCATCGTTCCGTGTGCATACTGACGAAGAATCTGGTCAGACTATCATCAGTGGTATGGGTGAGCTGCATTTAGAAATTCTTGTTGACCGTATGAAGCGTGAATTCAACGTAGAAGCCAACATCGGTGCGCCGCAGGTTGCTTATCGCGAAACGATTCGTGAAACTGTTGAACAAGAAGGCAAATTCGTACGTCAAACGGGTGGTCGTGGTAAGTTTGGTCACGTTTGGTTACGTCTTGAGCCTATGGATCCAGCAGGCGAAGTTTTATACGAATTCGCTGAAGAAGTTGTTGGTGGTACAGTACCAAAAGAATTCCACGGTGCGGTTGATAAAGGTATTCAAGAACGCATGAAAAATGGCGTACTTGCTGGTTATCCAATCGTTGGCGTAAAAGCAACCTTGTATGATGGCTCTTACCATGATGTTGACTCGGATGAGTTATCATTTAAAATGGCAGGTTCTATCGCTTTCCGTAAAGGCTTCATGGCTGCAAACCCAACGCTACTTGAGCCAGTAATGAAAGTAGAAGTTGAAACACCTGAAGATTATATGGGTGATATCATGGGCGATCTTAACCGTCGTCGTGGTATGGTTCAAGGTATGGAAGATTTACCTGGTGGCACCAAGCAGATTCGTGCAGAAGTACCATTAGCAGAAATGTTTGGTTATGCGACACAAATGCGCTCAATGTCACAGGGCCGTGCAACATACTCAATGGAATTCCAGAAATACGCTGAGATTCCAAAATCAGTTGCCGCTGACATCATCTCTAAGTTCAACTCTAAAGATGGCGACGAGTAATTAATAGCCAATTAATAAAGGCAATATAGAGCCTAGCTTTGTATTGTCAGATTTATTAAGCCAATAACGTGTTAAAAGACTTGTTATTGGTCGCAAATTTCTTATAATATCTGCACATTAGTATGTGCACCCTTTTAACAATTATCTTAATGTGGTTAAAATTGCTTTAAATACTGTTTCAATATTATTTAAGCACTGACCCCAAAAAAAGAGGAAATACCCATGGCAAAGGCCAAGTTTGAACGCGTAAAACCACACGTTAACGTCGGTACCATCGGACACGTTGACCACGGTAAAACAACCCTTACCGCTGCTATCGCAACTGTAGCTGCAATCACCTCTGGTGGCGAAGCCAAAGACTACGCAGCAATTGACAGTGCACCAGAAGAAAAAGCACGTGGCATCACCATTAACACCTCACACGTAGAATATGACACGCCAACACGTCATTATGCCCACGTCGATTGTCCAGGTCACGCCGATTATGTTAAAAACATGATCACCGGTGCGGCTCAAATGGATGGTGCTATTCTAGTTGTATCAGCCACTGACGGCCCAATGCCACAAACCCGTGAGCACATCCTGCTTTCACGTCAGGTTGGCGTACCGTACATCGTCGTGTTCATGAACAAATGTGACATGGTTGATGACGAAGAATTGTTAGAGCTAGTAGAAATGGAAGTTCGTGAATTATTAAGCGACTATGACTTCCCAGGTGATGACACCCCAATCGTTAAAGGCTCAGCTACTGAAGCCCTTAAAGGTTCACAAGAAAAATACGGCCAACCAGCGGTCGTAGAACTACTAAATATCCTAGATACTTACATCCCAGAGCCAGAGCGTGACATCGACAAAGCATTCCTAATGCCAATCGAAGACGTATTCTCAATCTCAGGTCGTGGTACTGTGGTAACTGGCCGTGTTGAATCAGGTATCGTACGCGTTGGCGACGAAATCGAAATCGTCGGTATCCGTGACACG
>NZ_NEXU01000030.1:0-39211 GCF_002224105.1 Psychrobacter sp. DAB_AL32B
TTTTTTTGTGGCTAAAGCGTTAAATGAATTAATTTATTGTCTAAACAGTTAAACAGTTAAACAGTTAAACAGCTAAACAGTTGCAACGAAAACGGCTATTAATTGTAGAATTATTTCTGAGATCCCTGATATTCCTGATATTTATGGCTAAAAAAATCATTCATTGAATTAATCGGATAAAATATCGTCTTAAAACTTGCATTATCATCAAAACCTTGTATAATTATCAGCCTTAACACCCCTAGGCGATTGGCTCAATTGGTAGAGCATCGGTCTCCAAAACCGAGGGTTGTAGGTTCGAGTCCTACATCGCCTGCCATCTTCTTATCACATCTTTGTCATACCCCATCATCTCCGAAGTGAGTTCTTTATGAGCAATAATCAAGATAACCTCGAGAATAAGTTATCTGATGCCAAGGCAATTGCTGGTGGAATGCTGTCTAAAGATAAGCACATCTCAGCGGTTAACACCTCTGCTGTTGAAGTTGCTAAGACGGGCTCAATAAAAGATGTGATCTTGTGGCTACTTGCCGCAGCCGTTTTAATTGGTGCAACCTTAGTCAATCAATATCTACCCGGCTATTGGCAACCTGCCAATGATCTTTGGGTACGTATTGGTATTATCGTTGCGCTTTTTGTATTTGCACTGCTATGTCTGGCATTGACTAATCAAGGCCGTGCCTTTAAAACTTTATTGAAAGACGCTGCTGTAGAACTACGCCGCGTTACATGGCCAGGCAAAGACGAAACCTTTCAATACACCTGGCAAACGATTGTCATGATTGCGATTGTTGGTTTTATAGTTTGGTTGTTGGATAACTTTTTTACTTGGTTCGTTGGCATATTTATTGGTTAATGACGCGTATTAGCGACCGTTAATCCAAAATTTACGGCTAACGACTTAACTTTAATGACTTACTTATAACGATTAGGAGCGTGATATGCGTTGGTATATTGTCCAAGCGTTTTCAGGATATGAAAAACAAGTACAGCGTTCATTAACTGATCGTATTAACCGTAGTGAATTCGCTGAATCATTCGGTGATGTATTAGTTCCTACTGAAGAAGTCGTCGAAATGAAAGACGGCAAAAAACGTAAAAGTGAGCGTAAGTTCTTTCCGGGATATGTTTTAATCCAGATGGAAATGAACGATAATACTTGGCACATCGTTAAAGACTGCCCACGTATTATGGGCTTTATCGGTGGTACACCCGAAACGCCAGCACCGATTACGCAAGTAGAAGCCGATCGCATTTTAAATCGTCTTAATCAAACTGAAACTGACCCACGTCCTAAAACGCTATTTGAGCCGGGCGAAGAATTGTTGGTTATCGATGGTCCATTTACTGACTTTAAAGGGTTGGTTGAAAAAGTGGATTATGAGAAGTCTAAGCTACATTTAACCGTTAACGTATTTAATCGACCGACTCAGGTTGAGCTTGAGTTTAGTAAAGTTGAGAAGCTAGACTAAACCAGCAAAAAAAATCATCAACCGGGGAGCTGTTAGTCAATTGCGTATACATATACAATGTTGATTTGGCGCTACTACCCATTTAGGAGAAAATCATGGCTAAGAAGATTGATGGTTACATCAAACTACAAGTCCCTGCAGGCAAAGCAAATCCTTCACCACCGATTGGTCCAGCATTGGGTCAAAAAGGCGTGAACATCATGGCGTTCTGTAAAGAATTTAACGCTGCGACCTCAAATCAAGAGCCGGGCCTACCGATTCCTACTGAGATCACTGTATACAGCGATAAGTCTTTTACCTTCATCATGAAATCACCACCAGCTGCGTATTTATTACGTAAGGCTGCAGGTGTTGCTAAAGGTTCTGGTACACCAAATACCGCTAAAGTCGGTAAAGTTGATCGTGCGCAATTAGAAGAGATCGTTAAGACTAAAGATGCAGATTTAACTGCTGCTGGTCTTGATGCTGCTGTCCGTACCATCGCTGGTACCGCTCGTTCAATGGGTATTACCGTGGAGGGTGTATAATGTCTAAGCTAACCAAACGTCAAAAAGAAATCAATAGCCGTATTGAGCACGAAAAACAATACACTATCGAAGAAGCGGTTCAAATCCTAAATGATTTGCCACCTCTAAAATTCAAAGAGTCTATTGATATCGCAGTAAACTTGGGCGTTGACCCACGTAAATCTGATCAAGTAGTTCGTGGCGCTACCAATCTACCTGCTGGTACTGGTAAAACCAAACGCGTTGCTGTATTCGCTCAAGGCGCTGCTGCTGAAGCCGCTAAAGAAGCGGGTGCTGACATCGTTGGTTTTGAAGACCTAGCAGAATCAATCAAAGCCGGTAACATGGACTTTGATATCGTTATTGCTGCTCCTGATGCAATGCGTGTTGTTGGTCAACTAGGTACTATCCTAGGCCCACGTGGTTTAATGCCTAACCCTAAAGTCGGTACAGTTACGCCTAACGTTGCTGAAGCTGTTACTAACGCTAAAGCCGGTCAAGCACAGTACCGTGTAGACAAAGCTGGTATTATCCACACGACTATCGGTCAAATTGGTTTTACTGCTGAGCAAGTAATACAGAATGCTGAAGCACTGATTGCAGATTTAAGACGTGCTAAGCCTGCTACTTCTAAAGGTATTTTCATCAAGAAAATTACTTTGTCTAGCACAATGGGTCCTGGTCTAAGTATTGATCCAGTTCCATATCGCACAGCGAAATAATACGTACTTAATATTCAAGTATTTTGAATAAAGGTACAAACTATTTGTAAAAATTAGGTCAGCGTAGCAAACGCTATGCTGTCTAAGACCGTAGGTAGAGAGCAGTTTAGCGAAATTAAGTATGACTCTTTTGAGTTGTTATTAATAAAAATAAGCTGCTTTTTTTAATCGATGACAGATGAAAATCTTAATTGTCCTACGCAGACGGTGGCCCACCCAGTTGTTGATAAGAGCCGATAGACTAGTACTTTTATTATTAATTAATATAAGCGCTAGGCTATCACTTGATGTCATTCTGATAACGGTGCCGTAATCAGTCGTTATAAGTAAAGACTATTTCGATAGCCTTTATAAATAACGTATCGTATCAAGTCAATCTTAGTTTGTGATGTAGATTACAGGATGATTGATTAGATTAAAGGAGTCAACTTATGGCATTAACGCTAGAGCAAAAACAACAAGTTGTGGCTGAAGTGTCTGAAGTTGCTGCTAATGCTTACTCAGCAGTAGCTGCCGAATATCATGGTATTGGTGTTGCAAAGCTTACTAAGCTGCGCGAACAAGCCCGTGAAAAAGGCGTCGTTTTGAAAGTGGTAAAAAATACCCTAGCAAAACGTGCGTTTGAAGGCACTAAGTTTGAGAGCATGTCAGACCGTATGACTGGTCCATTACTTTTGGCTTTCTCTATGGAAGATTTGGGATCTGCAGCTCGAGTCATTTATGACTTCAGTCAAGATCACAAAGCTTTAGAGACCAAATTGGTATCAGTTGGTGGTGTTGTTTATGGTCCAGAAGAGCTAGAGCGCGTATCGAAGCTACCAACTCGCGACGAAGCAATCTCTATCTTGATGGCTACTATGAATGCACCAGTGACCAAGCTTGTCCAGACTATGAACGCTGTTCCTAGTAAGCTTGTTCGCACGGTAGCAGCAATCAAAGACGCAAAAGAAGCGGCATAATTGCTTGTTTTAACGTAACTTTGACATCGCCGATTGCACTTTATTGTCATAACTATTTGAAAACTTGGCAAGCAATCGAAGCGATATTAAAATCAATTAATTTTTATCAGATAACGGAGAGTTCTCATGGCACTATCTAAAGATGATGTGTTAAACGCAATCGCTGAAATGTCAGTAATGGATATCGTTGAATTAATCAGCGCTATGGAAGAAAAATTCGGCGTAACAGCTGCTGTTGCTGCTGCACCTGCTGCTGCTGGCCCTGCTGCTGCTGCTGCTGAAGAAAAAGACGAGTTTGACGTAGTTCTTGCCAGCTTTGGCGAGAAGAAAGTTGGCGTAATTAAAGCCGTACGTGAAGCTACTGGTCTTGGCCTGAAAGAAGCGAAAGATTTGGTTGAAAGCGCTCCAGCTCCAATCAAAGAAGGCGTTAACAAAGCTGAAGCTGAAGAGTTGAAAAAGAAACTTGAAGAAGCTGGTGCAACTGTTGAACTAAAATAAGCCTCGCTTATCTTAGTATTGTACAAAAAAAGCTGGTAATGCCTTGCATTGCCAGCTTTTTTTTATTATAATTCGTAGCTTGACCTTTTGTGTCTGCCAACAGTCGTAAGCAACAACACGGTGGATACCCATCAAAAGGACAGACGATATACATGCAAGCACACATGCCAGTTATTGAAATCAGTTAATATGAGCTAAACGTCTAGAGATGTTTGGCATTTTTTTGTGTCTGCATGCTTTCCTATTAACACTATAGTTTATACTGATTCTGAACTTTACTGATTCTAAAATTTATAGTTATCTAAATTTATAGTTATCCCAGTTATTATTAATCTGAAAACGGTTGAACAAGTTATCTGGTATGGTTTTACTGTCACTGTATAGTCTCATAGACGGTAGACATCAGCGACGATATTAGGTTTTGATAGCAGATTGTTTACATAACAAGCTATTTAAATGGCAAATGGTTTAAATAAAGTGCCAACAGAAGTTATCTCTGCGCAATAATATTTGTAGTTTAAACCTCAAGGGTGACATATTACAAACAATATAATATTGAATTTTCCGGTTTGAATGGTCATATATACTGACTTAGATAGTTATGACAAGATTAAATGAAATGTGCTAAATAAGTAGCACTGATTGGCAAAGTAGTAATTGATACAAAGATTTAGTTTGAACACGAACACCCGTTTTATATTATCGTTTACGTTGCTAAGTTTGCATAGTATTTATGCACGCTGGCCACGCTTTTAATTTGTTTCCACGTTTACTGTAAGGACTCTCGATGGCATATTCTTATACTGAAAAAAAGCGTATTCGCAAAAGTTTTGCTGAATTGCCCACTGTGATGGACATTCCCTATTTACTGTCTATTCAAGTAGATTCTTATGAGCAATTTTTGCAAGAGCACAAAAAGCCAAAAGCTCGTGAGAATACTGGTTTGCAAGCTGCGTATTCCTCTATTTTCCCAATTGAGAGTCACTCTGGTAACGCAGAGCTACAATTCGTTGAATACTATTTAGGTACGCCTGAGTTTGATGAGCGTGAATGTATTTTACGTGGCTCAACCTTTGCTGCGCCTATGCGTGTCAAAATTCGCTTAATTATCAAAGACAAAGACAGCAAAGATAAAGACAGCAAAGCGGCCATTAAAGATATCCGTGAGCAAAGCGTTTACATGGGCGAGATGCCATTGATGACCGCTAACGGTACCTTTATTATTAATGGTACTGAGCGTGTTATCGTCTCTCAGCTACATCGCTCACCGGGTGTGTTCTTTGACCACGATAAAGGTAAGTCGCATTCAAGTGGTAAAGTGCTTTATAACGCGCGTATTATTCCTTACCGTGGTTCATGGCTTGACTTTGAATTCGATGCGAAAGACTTAGTTTTTGCTCGTATTGACCGTCGTCGTAAATTACTGGCATCTATTATTCTACGCGCTTTAGGCTTAAGCACTTCTGAGATCTTAGATTTATTCTTTGATAAAGTGAAAGTTTATAAAGGCGAAGAGCAATTCGAGATTGATCTGGTTGCGGATCGCTTACGTGGCGAGATGGCACAGTTCGATATCGTTACACCTGCAGGTGACGTGGTTGTTGAGCAGGGCAAACGTATTAATGCCCGCCGTATCCGCCAGCTTGAAGAAGCGGGTATGACGAAAATCTCGATTCCTGATGAATACTTATATGAGCGTATTTTAGCCGAAGACATCATCGTTAATGATGAAGTAATCGCTAAAGCAAACACCCTTATTGACCATGAATTATTGGTTAAATTGAGCGCGTTTGAAGCCAGTGAATCTATCAAAGAGTTCAGTATCTTATTCACTAACGATATCGATCAAGGCAGTTATATTGCCGATACGTTACGCGCTGATAGCACTTCAAGCCGCGAAGAAGCGTTGGTTGAGATTTATAAAGTCATGCGCCCAGGTGAGCCACCAACGGTTGAAACTGCTGAGAAGCTGTTTGATAGCATGTTCTTCAACGCCGATCGTTATGACTTATCAAATGTCGGTCGTATGAAGTTTAACCGTCGTTTAGGTCTTGATTTTGTAGATACTGATGACGCTGACATTCAGCGTGAACGCAGTGTTCTAACCAATGCTGATATCGTCAACGTATTAAAAGAGCTGATTGAGATTCGTAACGGCCGCGGTGAAGTAGATGATATTGACCACTTAGGTAACCGCCGTATTCGTTCAGTAGGCGAAATGGCAGAAAACCAATTCCGTGTTGGTCTAGTGCGTGTTGAGCGTGCGGTCAAAGAGCGTTTAAGCTCAGCTGAATCTGATAACTTATCACCACAAGATTTGATTAACTCTAAGCCAGTTGCGGCTGCGGTTAAAGAGTTCTTTGGTTCAAGTCAGTTGTCACAGTTTATGGATCAGAACAATCCATTGTCTGAAGTGACGCATAAACGCCGTGTGTCAGCATTAGGACCCGGTGGTTTGACTCGTGAACGTGCTGGTTTTGAAGTACGTGACGTCCATGACACCCATTATGGTCGCGTATGTCCGATTGAGACTCCTGAAGGTCCAAACATTGGTTTGATTAACTCACTAGCGACATTTGCTAAGACCAATAGCTTTGGTTTCTTAGAAACACCTTATCGCCGTGTAGTTGATGGTAAAGTAACAGACATCATTGAGTATCTATCAGCGATTGAAGAAGTAGGTACAGTCATTGCACAGGCTGATTCACCAGTGACCGCTGATGGCGCGTTGTCTGATGAGATGGTCAGTGTTCGTAGCTATGGTGAATTTGTCCGTATGCCACCAGAAAAAGTGACGCACATGGATGTGTCGCCAAGTCAGGTTGTATCGGTCGCAGCAGGCTTAATTCCATTCCTAGAGCATGATGATGCTAACCGTGCCTTGATGGGTTCGAACATGCAACGTCAGGCAGTTCCTACGCTACGTGCTGATAAGCCGTTAGTAGGCACAGGTATGGAACGTCACGTTGCGCGTGACTCAGGTGTTTGTGTGATCGCTAAGCGTGGCGGTGTGATCGAAGACGTTGATGCGTCGCGTATCGTTGTTCGTGTGAATGAAGAAGAGATGATTGCTGGTGAAGCCGGTATTGATATCTATAACTTAGTTAAATACACCCGTTCGAACCAAAATACTTGTATCAACCAACGTATTATTGTTAACCAAGGTGATGCTATTGCTTTAGGTGACATCTTAGCCGATGGTCCGTCAACGGATCTTGGTGAGCTTGCATTAGGTCAGAATATCCGCATCGCATTTATGCCGTGGAATGGTTACAACTTCGAAGATTCAATCTTGTTATCTGAAAAAGTAGTGAAAGAAGATCGTTTTACCACGATTCATATTCAAGAACTGACCTGTGTGGCGCGTGATACCAAGCTCGGTACAGAAGAGATCACTGCTGATATTCCAAACGTTGGTGAAGCGGCTCTATCAAGTCTTGATGAAGCCGGTATCGTTTATATCGGTGCTGAAGTCGATGCGGGTGATATCTTAGTTGGTAAAGTCACGCCTAAAGGTGAGACACAACTAACGCCAGAAGAGAAATTACTGCGGGCTATCTTTGGTGAAAAAGCGGCTGATGTGAAAGACACGTCTTTACGTGTACCAACATCAAGCAAGGGTACGGTTATTGACGTACAAGTCTTTACCCGTGACGGTGTCGAAAAAGATGCGCGCGCACGTGCTATTGAAAAGTCACAACTTGACAGCTATCGTAAAGATTTAAAAGAAGAGCTCCGTATCTTTGAAGCAGCAGCACGCGGCCGTATTGGTAATCTATTAGATGGTCAAAAAGTCAGTGGTGGTTCTGGACTAAAAGCCGGTACAGTAATGGCATTGGCTGATATGAAAGATATGAGCCTTGAGACTTTACTTGATATTCAGCCAGTTGAAGAAGAAATCTCTGAACGTTTGACGCAAATTGCAGAGTACTTAGTCGATAAGCAAAAAGATATCGATGTGAAATTTGCTGAGAAAAAACGTAAACTGACGGCAGGTGACGACTTGCAACATGGCGTGCAAAAAATCGTTAAGGTTTATCTAGCGGTTAAGCGTCGTATCCAGCCTGGTGACAAAATGGCTGGTCGTCATGGTAACAAAGGGGTTGTCTCACGCATTATGCCAGTTGAAGACATGCCTTATGACGAGCATGGTAATACGGTCGACATCGTATTGAACCCGCTTGGTGTACCATCGCGTATGAATATCGGTCAGGTACTAGAGACGCATTTAGGTATGGCGGCGAAAGGCCTCGGCGAAAAAATTGATGGTATGCTCAAAGCCCAAGCTGCGATAAAAGATTTACGTGATTTCCTAGACCAAATCTATAACAAAGTGGGCGGCGAGCAAGTCGATCTTGATAGCTTAACTGATGATGACATCATGGCGCTAGCAGATAACTTGCGTGACGGTGTACCGATGGGTACGGCAGTATTTGATGGTGCACATGAGCATCAAGTCAAAGACTTACTTGAGCTTGCTGGTATGGAACGCGATGGTCAGCAGACATTATATGATGGTCGTACTGGTCAGAAGTTTGATCGTAAAGTTACGGTCGGCTATATGTATATGCTCAAATTGAACCATTTGGTCGATGACAAGATGCATGCGCGTTCGACTGGTTCATACTCGCTAGTAACGCAGCAGCCATTGGGCGGTAAAGCTCAGTTTGGTGGTCAGCGTTTCGGTGAGATGGAAGTCTGGGCATTAGAAGCTTATGGCGCGACTTATACCTTGCAAGAGATGCTGACTGTGAAATCGGATGACGTTGAAGGTCGTACGCGTATGTACAAAAACATCGTCGATGGTGAGCAATATATGGATCCAGGTATGCCTGAATCGTTTAACGTACTGACCAAAGAAATCAAATCACTGGGTATCAATATTGAGTTAAAACAAAGCAACTAAATCCGTTGTTTAACTTAGTTGTCAACTAAAGGCAGTATGCTCATTGCTGCTGCTTTTAGTGATTTGTCTCAACCCTATTCATTGCCTTCATTCATCTCAACCGCGCTCATAATACGCTGTCAGATGACTATAAAGATAACGGAGAAGCAACTTGAAAGATTTACTCGATATCATGCAAAGCCCTACCGGCAACGGTAATCAAGAGTTTGATAGCATTCAAATTACCTTAGCATCGCCTGACGTTATTAAGTCATGGTCACATGGTGAAGTTAAAAAACCTGAAACGATTAACTACCGTACCTTTAAACCTGAACGTGATGGTCTTTTTTGTGCCAAAATTTTTGGTCCAGTAAAAGATTTTGAATGTCTGTGTGGTAAATACAAACGCCGTAAATTCCAAGGCGTTATCTGTGAAAAATGTGGTGTCGAAGTTACCACGGCTAAAGTTCGTCGCGATCGTATGGGTCATATCGACCTAGCGAGTCCTGTTGCGCATATTTGGTTCTTAAAATCATTACCAAGCCGCATCGGTCTATTGCTAGACATGACGCTTCGTGATATCGAACGCGTCCTATATTTTGAAAGCTATATCGTTACTGAGCCTGGTCTTACTTCTTTAGAGAAGTATCAATTGCTTGATGATGAGGATTACTATAAAGCCCTTGAAGAATTTGGTGATGAGTTCGTTGCCAAGATGGGTGCAGAAGCGATTCAAGACCTATTAAAAGATATCGATTTAGATATTGAGATTGATGAGTTGCGTGAAGCGATTCCACAAACAGGCTCTGAAACTAAGCTTAAAAAGATGTCTAAGCGTCTTAAGTTATTAGAAGCTTTCCGTGATTCGCATAACAAGCCTGAATGGATGGTCATGACCATCTTGCCAGTACTACCACCAGATTTGCGCCCATTAGTGCCGCTAGAAGGTGGTCGTTTTGCGACATCAGATCTAAACGATTTATATCGTCGCGTGATTAACCGTAACAACCGTCTAAAGCGTCTGCTTGAGCTGAGTGCGCCTGATATCATCGTACGTAACGAAAAACGTATGTTGCAAGAATCAGTAGATGCCTTGCTAGATAACGGTCGTCGCGGTCGTGCGATTACGGGTAGTAATAAGCGTCCATTGAAATCTTTGGCTGATATGATCAAAGGTAAGCAAGGTCGTTTCCGTCAAAACTTACTTGGTAAGCGTGTTGACTATTCTGGTCGTTCGGTCATCGTTGTTGGCCCAACCCTACGTCTGCATCAGTGCGGTTTACCGAAGAAAATGGCACTTGAGCTATTCAAGCCATTTACTTATAACAAATTATTATCTCATGGCTTAGCAACAACGATTAAAGCTGCTAAGAAAATGGTAGAGCGTGAAGAGCCGCAAGTTTGGGACATGCTGGCCATGGTTATCCGTGAGCATCCAGTACTACTTAACCGTGCACCAACGCTTCACCGTTTGGGTCTACAAGCATTTGAGCCAGTATTGATTGAAGGTAAAGCAATCCAGTTGCATCCACTGGTTTGTACTGCATTCAACGCTGACTTTGATGGTGACCAAATGGCGGTCCACGTGCCATTGACCCTAGAAGCTCAGCTTGAATCACGCGCACTAATGATGTCTACCAACAATATCTTGTCCCCTGCGAACGGTGAGCCAATCATCGTACCATCACAAGATGTGGTATTGGGCTTGTATTACATCAGCCGTTCATCGGTCAACGCCAAAGGCGAAGGCATGATTTTTGCCACCGTCAATGAAGCATTGCGTGCGATTGGCTCAAACGATTTACATGTGAACGCTAAGATTAAAGTCCGTGTGACTGAAACGCATATCGATGACGATGGTAATGAGACTAAAGAAATCAAGTTACAAGACACCGTAGCTGGTCGCTTACTGATTTGGAACATCATGCCTAAAGGTATGTCGTTTGATGAATGTAACGAAGAGATGACGAAGAAAAATATTTCTAAATTGATCAACTCTTGCTATCGTAAAGTAGGCGTCAAAGAAAGTGTTATGTTTGCTGACCAATTGATGTATCTTGGTTTTGCTCAAGCAACACTATCTGGCGTGTCTATTGGTATTGATGACATGGTCATCCCACCACTGAAAAAACAAATCATTGAAGTAGCTGAAGCCGAAGTTCGCGAAATTGAAGACCAATTTGAGCAAGGCTTCGTAACGGCTGGTGAACGTTATAATAAAGTGGTTGATATCTGGTCACGTACCAATGACAAAGTCGCTAAAGCGATGATGGATAACTTGGCTACAGATAAAGTAATCAATGCGCAAGGTGAAGAAGAAGAGCAGAAGTCATTTAACTCTATCTTTATCATGTCAGATTCTGGTGCTCGTGGTAGTGCGGCACAGATTCGTCAGTTGGCGGGTATGCGTGGTTTGATGGCTAAACCGGATGGTTCAATTATCGAAACACCAATTAAAGCCAACTTCCGTGAAGGTTTGACCGTATTACAGTACTTCATTTCAACTCACGGTGCGCGTAAAGGTCTAGCTGATACGGCACTAAAAACCGCTAACTCAGGTTACTTGACTCGTCGTTTGGTTGATGTGGCACAAGATTTAGTTATTACTAGCAAAGACTGTGGTACTGAGCAAGGCTTGCTCATGAAACCACATATCCAAGGTGGTGAAATCATTGAGAAGCTAGGTGAATTAGTGCTTGGCCGTGTGACGGCACGTGACGTATCTTATAACGATGACGAATCAAAAATTCTGATTCCAGCTGGTACCTTAATCGATGAGCATTGGGTTAACGTCCTTGATAACAATGCAATTGATGATATCTGGGTACGTTCGGTCATTACTTGTGATATCGAACATGGCGTTTGTGCACAGTGCTATGGTCGTGACCTTGCTCGTGGTCATCAAGTTAATATCGGCGAGTCAGTCGGTGTTATGGCAGCGCAGTCTATCGGTGAGCCGGGTACTCAGTTAACGATGCGTACTTTCCACGTGGGCGGGGCCGCAAGCTCAGCATCTGTGGACAATAGCATCTCTGTACGTAGTGCTGGTCAAGCGCATTTCGAAAACATGAAAACGGTTCAACATACCGATGGTCATTTGGTTATCGTATCGCGTTCAGCTGAAATCGCATTGACTGATGAGCTTGGCCGTGAGCGTGAGCGCTATAAAGTACCTTATGGTTCAAGCGTACTCGTGAAAAACGAAGATCAGGTTGAAGGTGGTCAAACCATCGCTAAATGGGATCCGCACACGCATCCTATTATCACAGAATTCGCCGGTACAGCACGCTTCAGTGACATTACTGATGGCTTGACTGCGACTGTGAAGGTTGATGATGCGACTGGTATGAGCTCATTTGAGATTCTAGCCACTCGTGACCGTTCAAGCTCAGCAAAAGACTTACGTCCTGCGATTATCTTGAACACGGACGAAGGTAAAGAAGTGGTTTACTTCTTACCAGCTGAAACCATTATTCGCGTGAGCGATGGTGAAAAAGTAGCAGCAGGTTCGATCTTAGGCCGTGTACCACAAGCATCATCAGGTACTAAAGATATTACCGGTGGTCTACCACGCGTTGCTGATTTATTCGAAGCACGTCGTCCAAAAGATCACGCTATCATGGCTGAGATGACTGGTGTCGTGAGCTTCGGTAAAGAGACCAAAGGTAAAAATCGCTTCATCATTACCAATGAAGATGGCGAGATTCATGAAGAGCTGATCCCGAAATGGCGTCAAATCAACGTCTTTGAAAACGAGACGGTTGCACGTGGTGAAGTTATCGCTGATGGTCCACAAAACCCGCACGATATCTTACGTCTAAAAGGACAAACCGCGCTTGCTGACTATATCGTCAACGAAGTACAGGATGTATATCGCTTGCAAGGTGTAAAAATCAACGACAAACACATCGAAGTCATTATTCGTCAGATGTTGCGTAAAGTTGAAATTACCGACGGCGGCGATTCAAGCCACTTCAAAGGCGATCAGGTAGAGTATGCTGATATTAAAGCGTTGAATGCGAAGCTGGTTGCGGAAGATAAATTCCCAGTACAGTATGAGCGTCAATTACTTGGTATCACCAAAGCCAGCCTTGCAACTGAAAGCTTTATCTCGGCGGCTTCTTTCCAAGAGACCACACGTGTCCTAACGGCTGCTGCGGTTATTGGTAAAGTCGATGAGCTACGTGGTCTCAAAGAAAACGTAGTGGTTGGTCGCTTGATTCCTGCTGGTACTGGTCTTGCTTATCATAAAGCCCGTAAAGAAAAAGCGGAGCAAAAACTGCATGATAAAGATTTGAATGCAGCGTTTGATATGACAGCCAGTACAGATAGCAAAGATTTTGCTAGCTTCGATGAAGCGTTTGCTCAAGAGCTTAATCAAGGTAATCATTAATTTAAATAACGTTCAATTGTTTTTATAAATAAAAAGCCAGCCATGTTGCTGGCTTTTTTGCGCCTTTAAGAAAGTGAAGCATAACGGGTTATTTTCTTAGGAAGTTACTTAAGAAAATAGTACACTGCAATAAAGTAGCTTTATAAAACAGTCATGGCTGTTTGGATAATAGCTCATTATCATTAATAATTAAAAAGGATAGGCGCATGGCTGGTAAGACTCGCGTTGCTAAATACCAAGCTGACCGTACCAATCAAAAGCTATATTTTTGTCGTCTGGCCTGTCAAGCTGCGGCAAGTACTAACGATAAGCAGCACTATCAAGCGCATTGTGAAACGGCTATTTTCCACTTATACGGTACTTTCTTAGCTTTTATACAAGAGCTTGGTCATTTTTATAATATAACGTTGGCGGCACCAACGCTGTCAGATATTGAAGCGGCGCTCAGTGAGCGTACCCAAGTATCGCCGGAAGTGCAGCGCTTACAGCAGCTAAAACAACAAGGGTTTTTAGCAAATATAGAGCACGCTTACCAGCGCTGTTTATATGCCGTAGTATCTGATCCTATAATCGATGAACAGGCAAATAGGGGTGCAACAGAGTCGCCCGATCTTATTGTAAATGTCG
This sequence comes from Psychrobacter sp. DAB_AL32B, assembly GCF_002224105.1. NCBI lineage: Bacteria > Pseudomonadati > Pseudomonadota > Gammaproteobacteria > Moraxellales > Moraxellaceae > Psychrobacter > Psychrobacter sp. DAB_AL32B. The sequence continues at coordinate 14,063 of NZ_NEXU01000030.1, forward strand.
TTACATTATCGAATCAATGGTTGCCGGATGATGCAACAATACGTGAATGGCGCCAGCAGTTTGTGGAGCTGATAGAACAGCTGCGTGCTGGTATGGTAGAGTTTTAAGAGGACAAACAAAAAGGCTTGCTCAGTAAATACTGAACAAGCCTTTTGTTTAAGGTATGAGTCTATATTGTCAGTGGTATATTTATTCTGGCATCGTTGGCATACGTTCCACAGGCGTGGGCGCTAACGGTTTTGGTTTCTGCGTTGGACTGTTACTATTAGCACTACTGTTATTAGTAGGTTTTGCTACCGGTGTACTCTCCGGCATTTCGACAGGCTTAGGAGTAGGTGGTTGACGTTGTTGTGTGGTGGTCTTGACGGGCTTTTCTGATTTGCCTATATCGGCATCTTCGTCTTCAAGATCGGTAACCCCTTCATCTATCATCTCTATAATACTTTGCTTTTGTTTTTTGGACTTAGCTCGGTTATTAATAGAGACCCACTGATGAGGTGTGTCTTTTAATTGGGCTTTCATAAAGTCCATCCATACGGGTAATGCTGCTACACCACCATACTCACGTCGACCCAACGTTGAGGGTTGGTCAAACCCCATCCATACCACTGTTGCGTTAGTAGGATGGAATCCTGCGAACCAAGCATCTTTTGCCTCGTTGGTAGTACCAGTCTTGCCACCAATGTCATCACGTCCCAAAGATTTTGCTTTAAAGGCTGTACCACGCTGTACCACATCGCGTAAGATATCTGCCATCTCAAAAGCCACCCTTGGTTTTAAAATACGCGGCGCTTGCTCAGCACGTACGTACTGTATAACAGGCGCTTTTAGACGATCCGATTCTGGGCTAGCATCATAAATGCTTAGATCCATCTCTTTACTAGCTTTGGACGTATTGTCACCATTCTCTACGTCTATATCACTATCTGGATTTTCATTTGAAGAGTTAGCTTTAGAGCGCGCTTTTTCATCACTAGAATCAACTGCATTACTATCGTTTTCTTTTTTCAATTCATAATCTTCGAGGAGTTTTTTATTAACCTCGTCAAGCTGATCATTGAAACATAAGGCACAAGCTTGCTGAGGATTGGCTTGAAAGAGGAGTTTGTTATTATAGTTATAAATTTGTTCGATAAAATAAGGCTGAACGCGGTGACCGCCATTGGCAAAGGTGGCGTAAGCTGTTGCCATTTGTAATGGGGTGGCCTGACCAGCGCCTAAAGCCAGAGACAAAGTGGTTGGCAGCTTTTCTTTATCCAGTCCAAATTCATCCAATAGATTGCGCACATCAGAGATTCCAATCGCTTGCAGTAAGCGAATAGAAACTAAGTTACGTGATAAATATAGTCCGCGGCGTAAGGTAATATCACCTAAAAAACGACCATCAGAATTTTTAGGTTTCCAGTCACCTACTTGAATCGGACGATCGGAGACAATACTATCTGGACGATAGCCTTTTTCTAGCGCCGCAGTGTAAACAAGTGGTTTAATGGTTGAACCCGGTTGGCGCCAGCCTTGAAGGGCACGATTGAATTTACTATGGTTAAAATCAAAGCCACCAATCAGTGCTCGAACGGCACCCGTTTCAGGATTTAAAGAGACCAAGCTACCTTGTACCTTAGGTATTTGTCCCAACTGCCAACCACCATTAGCGGTTGGTATCAGGCGAATGATGTCGTTTTTACTGACAATTTGGCTGGCATTACTAGGAAAGTAACCAATACGATCGGCAGAAATATATTTGCGCGCCCAACTCATACCAGACCAGTTGACCGTAATACTTTCACCTGAAGGCATTGTCGCCTCAAAACTACGGGAATTAACCTTAGTGACTTTAGCAGGCGACATATTGCTATAACGGCGGAAGTTTTCAAGGGGTTCATCATTTGCTTCAGCGCCACGCCAACCATGGCGATGCTCATAAGCGACCAATCCTGTTAGTACGGAAGCCTCGGCATCTGTCTGTGCTTTACTATCAACGGTAAGGCGTACACGCCAGCCGCCATGCATGACTTGCTCACCATAGCGGTCAACCAACGCAGAACGTGTCATTTCTGCCAAATAAGGCATATTAACATCAAGTTTTTCTTGATAAAGGTTAATGCCGATTGGGGCGTTGATAGCTTCGTCATGTTGGGCTTTATTAATATAGCCCAATTCATGCATGCGTCCGATAATCCAGTTACGCCGCGTGAGCGCGCGACTAGGGTTGGCCACCGGATTATATTTAGAAGGCGCTTTTGGCAACCCTGCTAGCATGGCCATTTCGGCAATGGTGAGGCTTTCTAGTGATTTACTATAATATTTTTTAGCAGCGGCGCGAATACCGTAAGCGCCTTCTCCTAAATAAATTTTGTTGACATAAAGGGTGAGGATATCGTTTTTACTCAGCTCGTCTTCAATTTTACGAGCTAGAAATAACTCTGTCAGCTTGCGATTTAAGGTACGTTCTGAGCTTAAAAAATAGTTTTTGGCCACCTGCATGGTGATGGTTGAGCCGCCAGTTTGGCTGTCATCGTCAGTCACTACTTCAGTAACGGCACGACCAAGCCCTTTAATGCTGATACCACTATGCTGGAAAAATGAGGCATCTTCTGCTGCCAAAAAAGCGTGGGTCAAATCTTCCGGTATCTCGTCAAAGGTAATGGGTAGTGATAGGCGATTGCCATACTGCCCAATTAACTTGTCATCACTACTATATATCTGTAATGGCATCTCTAAATTTGCCGTTTTAATCTCTTGAGTACTGGGCAACGTCGGCGATAAATACATCGCCATACCATAAAATCCAATAGGTACGGCAAGCGCCAATATAACCGCTAACGCTAAACAAGCGATGAAAAGCCCCACCAAAAAGTGAATGAGACGAACGGTAGCATTTTTTTTGGTCATAATCAGACTTATCAATTAAAATTTGCAACAGGTACAGCATTATACCTTGAACAAAATAGGCAAGTAATAATAAATGTGTAAGTTATCTTTGATAGGCAATTTAAATACTTGAACATGTCTGTTAAGTAAAGTATTGTACTAAATTATTACAAATAACTATCAGATTGTACACTTAATATAAGGTATAGAGTTTGTGAGGCTATTTACTTCTAAGAGTCGACATTTAATTGGCGTGGATATTTGTACCACCTCAGTGAAGTTGGTCGACATACAGCGCCAACAAGGCGTTTTTCATCTAAAATCTTATGGTACTGAAATACTACCAGAAGGCGTAGTCATCGACAAACTCATTATAGACACTGAGACTGTAGGAAATGCCATAGCAAGCTTGGCTCGACGTTGCCAAGCTTCGGGTAGCAGCGCTGCAACCGCAGTCTCAGGGTCAGCGGTGATTACTAAAATCATCGATATGGACATGGTGCTCAATGACGTGGAGCGCGAAGCTCAAATTCGTCTGGATGCTGATCAATATGTGCCTTATCCATTAGAAGATGTTAATTTGGATTTTGAGGTATTAGGTCCGTCTCTTATAAACGACGACATGGTGCAAGTGCTACTCGCCGCTTCTCGCTCGGAAAACGTCGACCAAAGGGTTGACGCCTTAACGTTTGGCGGTCTACAAACTAAAGTCATGGATATTGAGTCTCATGCGATCGAACGTGCTTTTGGTTTGATGGCAGACAGTTTACCAAATCTACCAGATTTGGTGGCTTTAGTCGATATTGGGCACAATCAAACGACTTTATATGTTGCTAAAAACGGTGAGTTTATTTATAGCCGAGAGCAGCTATTTGGTGGAAGCCAACTAACTGAGGCGATACAGAACCGTTATGGACTATCGGCTGAAGAAGCCACTATTAGTAAACGTGAGCGCACTTTACCTGATGATTACTATCCTGATGTATTGACCCCATTTATAGAAAATACTATTCAACAAATTACTCGTTCGTTGCAATTTTACTTCTCCTCAAGCCAATATAGCAGTATTGATCATGTGGTACTTGCTGGTGGCAGTAGCTCTATTACTGGTCTCGCTGGTATGGCCCAACAGAGATTGGGCGTGCCTGTTAGCATAGCAAATCCGTTTATCAATATGACTATTGCTCCGCATATCGATAATGAGCAGCTGGCGATTGATGCACCAAGCTTAATGGCCGCTTGCGGTCTAGCGTTAAGGAGCTTTGACTAATGGCTCGTATTAACTTATTGCCCTGGCGGCAAGAAGAGCGCGCACGCCGCAATAAAGAATTTATCACTTTGGTGGTGGCAGTGACTTTGCTTACTTTGCTCGCTGCATTCGCTTCTTGGAGTTATTTTAACAATGAACTCGAAGAACAGTTGGATGCCAATGCGCTGATTGAGCAAGAAAATGCGCTCTTAGATAAAGCTTTAGTAGAAATTGATAGCTTGGAGCAGCGCCGTGAAGATATTATCTCACGTATGCAGGTTATCCAAGACTTACAAGGTCGACGCCCTGTGCCTGTGCGTTTATGGGATGATCTTGCCAAAGCCATTCCTCCAGCACTTTATTTAAATAATTTAAAGCGTGAAGGTGATGTGCTGACGTTGACAGGTCTTGCAGACAATCCAAACATCGTATCAAGTTTGATTCGTAATCTTGATAATAGTAAGTGGATGGGTAATTCAGCCGTTAGTAATATCCAGCAAAATATCACGGCTTATCAAGCTGCGCCTACTTTAGAAACCACGGTCATCACTGGTGAACAACCGCGTCCTATTTATCCTGAAGACAGTTATGTACAGTTTGTGGTAACGACTAAAGTACAGTCGGAGACAGCTGCACCTGTAGATGGCACTACTGGACCTGGAGGTGAGTTATGAAGCTGACCCGTAAAAAAACGCTTATTAAAACCAAAAAGACGGCTTTAAAATCAAAGAAGCAATTTGATTTAAATGAGTTTCGACGCAGTTTTGAGTCATTGGATGCTGAAAACTATGGCAGTTGGCCACTTCCTGTAAAAATCACAGTTATTGGATTTATCATTGCTTTGATCGCTGCTCTGTCATGGGCGCTACCAATTAGCAGTAAAATCGACGAAATTACCGCGGCTGAAAGTCAACAGCAAACTTTACTTGATAGCTACCGTGAAAAAGAATCACGTGCGCGCCATCTAAAGGCGTATCAAGCACAAGTTATTCAGATGGAAACTGAGTTTAATACCTTACTCGACCAGCTACCAAAAGATACTCGCGTATCAGAATTAGTAGAGGGTATCAATATGACGGGCGTGGGTAGTAATATACGTTTCCAAGATATTTCAGTAGAGCCTGAAATTGAAAATGAATTCTTCATTGAGCAGCCTATTCGTATCGCTGCGTTGGGTGAATACCATCAGTTTGGTAGCTTTATCAGTGGTTTGGCCGCTTTACCGCGCATTATCACCATGCACGATTTTGAAGTCAGTAATCCACAGCCGACCTTGGATGTTTTACCGGAGCTTAATTTGGTACTACAAACCAAAACTTATCGCTCAAAAGAAGCGGCTCCTACTGATGCTGCAGGAGGCAACTAATGACTAGCCAAAAACTACCCATGCTACTGATTTTAAGCACTGCAGTTTTATCTATGACTGGTTGTACTGATCGTATTGGTTTGGCAGAGCAGGCGATGGCTGATGTTCGCAACCAGCCAGCACAGCCGATTGAGCCACCGCCTAAGGCTGAGCTGGTAGAAGATTTTGTCTATAGCGCCAGTGCACAGCGTAGCCCATTTTTGCCACCAAGTTTAGTGAATGTACAAGGTCCGACGACCTCTATTGATAGCGTGCGCCCTGACATAACCCGAGTCAAAGAACCGCTTGAGCAATACGAGCTATCGCAACTGGTCTTTCGTGGTGTCGTTATTTCACCCGAAGGTCAGCAATACGCTTTAGTACAGCGTCCTGATGGTTCGGTTGCGAGCGTTAGAGTCGGTAATTATCTTGGAATAAATGACGGCCGTATTGTTGAAATCACGCCGACCCAGATTAACTTGATTGAAATTGTGCCAGACAGCCGTGCTGGGTTTGTTGAAAAACCCCAGTCACTAGTGTCCCCTATAAGCTAAGTCGGCAGATTTTTTGAGGAATAAATAATGACAGTACGCAATAACAAGGTAATGACGATGAGCAAGCGCGTATCTTCTACTTTTGCCATCTCAGCATTGGCAATGAGTATGGTAGCAATAAGTAGCAGTGCCTATGCCGAACAGCGCATCAATAATGTCTCTGTCGTGCAGACTGCCCCAGCTGTGACGCAAATGCGTTTGGGATTTGCAGGCGCGCCAGTATTACCTGCCGCTTACCAGTTAGATAATCCAAGCCGTTTGGTGTTGGATTTTGAACAGGTGCAAAATGGGCTTGCCAGTCGCTTTAATGAATATAATATCGGTATAATCAATGACGTCACTACGCTGAACAGCGATAGTACCACGCGTCTTATTGTTGGCCTAAAACAAGCTGGCAACTATACCACGGCTATTGATGGCAATGAGTTATTGCTGACTATTACTGATCCTAATCGTGCCGTGATTGCTCCCGTGGTTAGCCAAGTGATGACCAACGATCCTGTAAAAGATGTGCTTAATGGCAATGCTGCTATCACCACTACTGCGATTGTCACCCCAATCGTAGAGAGCAATAGCGTAGCAGTTGCTCCTATTAAGCCGACCGTAACAAAAACCCAAGTGCCTGCTGACACTATGGTAGTACGAGTCAACCCCTTGTTAAGTCCACAGCTTGCGGCCTCACAAGTTAGCAAGCAATATAGTTATGACGGACTAAGCGCTGTTAATTTTTCAGCAGGGAATGATGGCGGCGGCAATGTAAGTATTGCCCTTGCCAATGAAGCGATTCCAGTAGATGTTCAGCGCCAAGGTAATAAACTGGTCGTACGCTTGACTGGAAGTACCGTGCCTAGAAATCTATTACGCCGCTTGAATATTAATAGCGGTCTGGTTGATAGTATTGATACTAAAAACCAAGGTCAAAATGGTGTCATCACCATTAATATGAAAGAAGATTATGAATATCAAGCCTATCAGTCAGGTAATCAGTTAAATATTGGTATCAGAAAGCCAGAGCTACTACGCGAACCAACGCTTGAAGAAAAAGTTTATACGGGTGAAGCGTTATCTATGGAGTTTCAAGACGTCGAAATTCGTAGTGTATTAGATATTTTGGCACAATTTACAGAGATGAACATCGTTGCTAGTGATTCGGTCGCTGGTAATATCACCTTGCGCCTTATTAATGTACCTTGGGATCAAGCGCTTGATATTATTCTCAAGAGTAAAAATCTGGGCAAGCGCGAAAATGGTAATGTGATTTTGGTTGCGCCCTCTACTGAGCTTGCGCAGCAAGAAGCTCAAGACCTTGAAGCACAGCAAGCCGTTGAGTCTTATGCACCACTACGCACTGAATATATTCGTCTAAGCTATGCAAAAGCAGCAGATGTTTTGACGCTTATCTCTCAAGGTAGCGGCGGCTCTTCTGGCAGCAGTAGTACAGGCAACGCAAATGACAGCAATACCTTATTGTCTAATCGTGGTACGGTAACGGTCGATGAGCGTACCAATACCTTAATCGTTAAAGATGTGGCAGCCAGTATTGAAAATATTCATAAGTTAATTGGCAAAATCGACATTCCTGTCCGTCAGGTCATGATTGAAGCACGTATCGTTAGTGCGACTGACAGCTTTAGTAAAGAGATCGGCGTCCGTTGGGGTATCTTGTCAAACGGCGCAGCCAATAACCGAAACTTGCTGGTTGGTGGTAGCAATCAAACCTTATGGGATTTAAAAGATTTTGATGTAGAGACAACGACGGTCAATGGACAAACGGTTTCTTATCCTAAATACGATATCAGCCGTCCTGACAACTTAAACGTCGACTTGGGTGTTGATAATCCAGCTGGCCGTATTGCTTTTGGTCTACTTGGTATCTCTGATTTTATGCTGGATCTTGAGTTGTCAGCCATGCAAGCAGACAATCGTGGTGAAGTGATTTCTACGCCAAAGATTTTGACGGCTGATAAACAAACCGCAAAAGTATCCTCTGGTACGCAGATTCCTTATCAAGAAGCATCGGCCAGTGGTGCTACTACCACCAGCTTTAAAGAAGCAGCATTAAGTTTGGAAGCCACGCCGAACATTACCCCAGATGGTAAGATTGGTTTGCAGTTGCTGATTACGAATGGCACACCTACCATTATTAACAATCAGGTTGCTATCGCCGAAGACTCTATTTCAACCAACGTGATTGTCGAAGATGGTCAAACGATTGTATTGGGCGGCGTCTTTAAGAACCGTACCAGCAATGGTGTCGATAAGGTACCTTTCTTAGGCGATTTGCCTTATATTGGTCGCGCCTTCCGCAAAGACGTGCGTAGCACCTCTAAAGAAGAGCTGCTGATATTTATCACGCCAAAACTGATCAATGATGGCATTAGTCGCTTAGATTAATAAGCCTTTAATTGGTTTTCAGTCCGAAAAAGCAAGCCATAGCGCTTGCTTTTTTTATGGTTGTGATGATTACCACTTCTATGGTTACAGAGATTTTACTAACAATAATCATCGCTCATTACTAGCCAGAATATCAATGACGTTGTATCATACCTAATTTAGCTGAGTGAGTACTATGGTTGAGGAATTACCGTCGGTATTTTTAGTAGGGCCGATGGGAGCAGGGAAGACCACAATTGGCAGATTACTGGCAAAGCAATTAGGGCGCACGTTTGTAGACAGTGATTGGTATGTTGAGTCGCAAACGGGCGCTGATATTGCTTGGATATTCGCTAAAGAGGGCGAAGCAGGCTTTCGTGAACGTGAAACACGAGCAATAGATGAATTGACCCAGCAAACGCAAATTGTCTTAGCGACTGGTGGCGGCGCAGTAATGGCAGCTGAAAATCGTGAGTTTCTAAAGCAGCGCGGTATCGTTATTTACCTTAATGCTCCAGTTGATGTACAAATGGCTCGTACTGCCAAAGACAAGTCGCGACCTCTGTTACAGCAGCCGAATCCCAGAAAAATATTGCAAGACTTATATAGCGCTCGCGACCCATTATATCGGCAGGTGGCGCATATTATCATGCCGACGGGACATACTTATCCACGACATATGGTCAATCAATTACTACAGCAGCTCAACACATTTTGCGCCTCTACGTCTGTTACTTCAGAACCTAAAAAAGATTGATGTCAAAAAATGGTTGATGTGATAAATATTATCGAATACCTATTTATTTAACTTTTAATTGTAAGGCTTAAGGAGATTTTCATGGCAACGCCACCGTTTCATGCTGACTTGACAGTACATACGCAAAGTCATGATTATCCAATCGTCATTACTGAAAAAACAGCCATAGACAACAAGAGTATGGCAAGCCAAATTGTTCCATATATTGTGGGCCAGCAAGTATTGATCGTCACTAATGAGACGGTTGCACCCTTATATTTAGAAGCCCTACAGCAACTATTAGAAGAACAATTTACCGTTAAGGTTTGTATACTGCCAGATGGCGAGCAATACAAAAATCAGACCAGTATTAACCAAATTTATGATGCGCTAATGGCGGCGCACTTTAATCGTGATGTCACCCTTATCGCGCTTGGTGGCGGTGTGGTTGGCGATATGACAGGTTTTGCGGCGGCGAGCTTTATGCGCGGTGTAAATTTTATTCAAATCCCCACTACATTACTGTCACAAGTGGATTCAAGCGTTGGTGGCAAAACGGGTATCAATCATCCGCAAGGTAAAAATATGATTGGGGCATTTTGGCAGCCGCAAATGGTATTGGCTGATATGAGTACGCTCAAAACCTTACCAGCGCGAGAGTTATCAGCAGGATTGGCTGAAGTTATTAAATACGCCCTCATTATGGATGTGGATTTTTTGACATGGCTTGAGCAGAATCTACCTGCGATGATGGCATTAGATTTGGCGGTACTTGGCGAGGCGGTGAAACGCTGCTGTGAATATAAAGCCCATATCGTCGCCCAAGATGAAAGAGAATCAGGCGTACGGGCGTTATTAAACTTTGGTCATACATTTGGTCATGTGATTGAAACGCATGAAGGCTACGGTAACTGGCTGCATGGTGAGGCGGTCGCTGTTGGTATGGTGCAAGCTGCTGAGCTATCGCAAAAAATTGGCTGGTTAACTTGCGATGAAGTCGCCCGTGTTAAACGCGTATTGTCCTTGGCCAATTTACCAATCAATCCGCCGCCTATAGAGCTACAGACGGCTTTAGGCTTGATGGGTCATGATAAAAAAGTGAAACAGGGACAAATTCGCCTTATTTTGTTAAAATCATTAGGTAAGGCAGTCTTAACCAGTGATTTTGATGCGCAGCTACTGACTGAGGTGTTGGCAAAAAATCACTCGCAAGGTACGGCAGAAAGCATCTTATAAATAGCTGCTGGCAAATGGGCATTCAAATTAGGCAGTTTGGTCTTGTTTTTATTTGACTGTGTTTTTTATGAGCGCTAAGTATATATTCTAAGTACATCTTTACCAAGGACACTCCCATGGCAGCAACCCGCTCAACGACTCGCACCGCTAGCCAATCCTATCGCCGTCAAGCATTGATTTGGCTGATAGCGACCTTGCTGCTGGGCGTGTTTACCGCTTTAGTTTGGATGTTTAGTCAAACACCAGCGATGGGTGCCAAAATAGAAAACGCCCCAATATCAGCGCCGAAAACGTTGAGCACTGAGCTTGAACAACCATTAAAAATCGAATCATTGCATGAGCTTGATACCGATGTGCAGCCGATAAGTTTTGATGCCACCGTTCGTGATTTGCGTAGCTATCCTGATGAATTTAAAGATAAGCGTTATTTGCTGGCCAACAAAGGCAAATGGACCGTACAGGTGATGAATGTCGCTGAAAATGATGTGATTGCTAGTTACTTAGAAGGTCGTGAAGATCGTAACAAGTTTGCGTACTTCCGCTATCTTGATGATAACGAGCAAGTACGTTATATGCTGACTTATGGGCTGATGAGCAGTCCACAAGAAGCGGTCGGGGCTGCCAAGCTAATAGACTTTAAGCTGCCTGCTAATGTACGAGTATTGCCTGAAGAGATTAATCGCTACGTCAGTATTATCGATAATTATGAACGTCCTGACCCTGTCAAAGACTTAAGCGCTAAACGCACGCGTTCGGTAAATTTACGACCAACCAAACGAGAAGTACCGGTTCGTCAGCAAACCAATAACAACACTGACCAAGCAGCAAGCAATACTGCCAATCGTAATGCTCAAGACGCTGCCAATGCTGAGAGCATTCGCCAGTCCGTCGATACCTCTGAGACCTTATCTGTCAATGAAGAGCGTATTGTCGGCACAGAAGAGCAAGGTGCGACTACTTCAGCACCCAAGAATACCGATACCAATGCACCGAAGAAACCACCAGTGGTTGCTACTCCTAAGCCGCCGGCTGCTAGTGCTAATAACGGCAACAGTAATAATGCTAATCCTGATAGTGCAAATGCCAATAATAAGAATCAAAATACAGGCTCGGCGAATAAAAACTCCAATAGCAATGCTAAAACTGCAGCAGCACCAAAAGATAATAGCAAGGGTAAAAGTGCAGCGGTAGCAAAAGAGAACAGCGACAGTATAAAAGAGCTTATCGAAGAAAAAAATAATTGATGTTAACCGTAAATTTACTTCAAAAAAGCCTACTAGATAATTAGTAGGCTTTTTTGTGTGAGTGGTTCTCTTGCCTCATATTTATGTCTTAAATAACGGTTAACACGATAAGATTTTACAAAATCTGCTGGATGAGTCGACAGAAAAGACTAGATTTTTTGTTAATCATTAACTAAGATAACTATGGGCGATGTTCTGTATAGTTATCGTAAATGGCGCAATCCCTCTTATTATTATCCTTATTAGGATCGTTAGGGCGCTTAGATACAGGGTGTCTGATATTCAGATGTAATGGAAAACTAGCGTTATATGAGCTATTTTACGGGTTAGTCATCAGGTGTTGTGGCGTTCACATTGAACGTTATAACAGAGACAATACTGGCAGATGATAACGATAGATGGTACCGGTAGATGATAACGCCTAAATGCTGAATAACTTGGTCTTTTGATGGCTATCTCATCTTGTTACCGATGTTATTTTAGTAGCTAGCGTTAAGGTAATAGCTCTAATTGCTCTAGAATAAATGGAGTCGTGATAAGTATTTTTATCAGACTCAAAACGCTTGCACTATTTTCTCTGCCTGCGCTTTATTAATCCGGATATGTGAATATATTTAGCCCGTTCTGCTTGCGGAGAATGGTTTGTGCGTCACATTGGTTGCATAGACTACCGCTCATTTAAAAGGACACGCTATGTCGATGATTTCTTCCCACACGCATTTGGCCACGCCAGATGATTTTTCTGACAATTGCGGCTTTGGTTTGATTGCTCATATTGAGGGACAAGCCAGCCATGATTTGGTAAAAACAGCCATTCATAGTTTAAGTTGCATGACCCATCGTGGCGGTGTTGCGGCAGATGGTAAGACCGGCGATGGTTGCGGTCTATTATTAGCCACGCCTATGGCATTTTTTAAAGATATTGCCGCTGACCAGCAGTTTAAGATGACCGACAACTTTGCGGTTGGTATGGTGTTTGTTAATGATGATAAAACCCAAGCACAGCATAGTCAGCAGGTATTAAACGATGAGATTACAGCGCAAGGCTTAGAGGTAGCTGGCTGGCGCGATGTGCCACTTGATTTAAGTATCGTTGGTGAGATTGGTCGTCAGACCTTGCCAGATTTTAAGCAAGTATTTGTCAATGCACCTGATAATCTAGCTGCGGAGGATTTTAACCGTAAGCTGTTTGTTGCCCGTAAAAAAGCAGAGCAGCGCTTAGTGAGTGATGAGCTGTTTTATGTCTGCTCATTAAGCTGTCAGACTATTATTTATAAAGGTTTAGTAATGCCATCTGACTTGCCTGCTTTTTTCTTGGATTTACAAGATGAGCGTTTGGCGTCGCATATTGTGGTATTTCACCAACGCTTTTCAACCAATACCTTGCCGCGTTGGCCCTTAGCACAACCATTTCGCTATCTTGCTCATAATGGTGAGCTGAATACCATCACGGGTAACCGCAGCTGGTCTGAGGCGCGTACGCCAAAATTAAAATCAGCAAAACTGCCTAATTTGAATGAATTAACACCATTGGTAAATAGCAGTGGTTCAGACTCATCCAGCTTAGATAATATGCTGGAAGTCCTAATGTCAGGCGGTATGAGTTTGTTTCATTCCATGTCTATCCTTGTGCCACCTGCTTGGCAAAATGTCGATAGCATGGATATGGACTTGCGCGCTTTTTATGAGTTTTACTCGCAGCACATGGAGGCGTGGGATGGTCCAGCAGGGTTAGTCATTCAAGATGGTCGCTATGCGGTCTGTATGCTGGATCGTAATGGCCTACGTCCGTCGCGCTGGGTGACGACTAAGAATGGTTATATCACCGTGGCCTCTGAAGTTGGCGTTTGGGACTACAAACCAAAGGATGTGCTCGCCAAAGGTCGTGTTGGACCCGGTCAGATGCTGGTCATCGATACGCAGACGGGTCAAATCATGGATACTAAGGCGATTGCGACCTTACTTAAAAAGGCGCATCCTTATCGCAAATGGTTACGTGAAGAAGCGACACGTATCCGTGATGATGAGCGTTTAGAGGAAGAGCTCGCCGCACAGGCATGTCGCGGCGAGCCGCTAAAAGCACTGCAAAAAATGTATCACATCACCAATGAAGAGCGTACAGAAATCATTCGTCCTAACGCTGAAAATGCTCAAGAGCCAGTCGGTTCGATGGGTGATGATACACCGATGGCAGTGCTGTCACAGCAAATTCGTCATGTCGGTGACTTCTTTCGTCAGCAGTTCGCACAAGTGACCAATCCGCCAATTGATCCGCTACGTGAGTCTATTGTGATGTCGTTACAGACGTGTCTAGGCGCTGAAACCAACGTGTTTGCGCCATCGGCAAGAGATGCCCATCGCATTATCTTATCGTCGCCAGTATTGTCAGCGAGTAAGATGCAGCAGCTAGAAACGCTCGCTGATCCTGCATTTAAAATGGCTCGTATTGATCTGAACTATGAGCGAACTCAAGATTTATCAGAAGCTATCGTAGCTATTTGTGAGCAAGTCGCTAGTAGCATTCGTGCTGGTCATACGCTGATAGTCTTGTCTGATAAAGATATTGATGCTGCTAAAGTGCCAGCTAATGCCATTATGGTCACCGGTGCGGTACATCATTATCTGATTGCTCAAGGTATTCGTACTGATGCCAATTTAATTATTGAGACCGGTCTGGCTCGTGACTCGCATCAAGTGGCGGTACTAATTGGCTTTGGCGCGACCTGTATCTATCCTTATCTTGCTTATGATGTGATTGACGATTTGGTCGCCACTGGTGAGCTGCTTGGCGATCCCATTCAAGCGCGAGTAAATTTTCGTAAAGGTTTAGATAAAGGTTTGCTAAAAATCTTATCAAAAATGGGTATCTCTACCATTGTCTCTTATCGCGGTGCGCAACTATTTGAAGCGGTTGGTCTCTCTGAAGAAGTCGTCAGCTTGTGCTTTAAAGGCGTGCAAAGTCGTATTAAAGGCGCAACCTTTGCTGATTTGGCGGCGGATCAAGCGCAGCTTGCGGCAAATGCATTTAAACGGCGCGCGCCACTTGACCAAGGCGGCTTACTAAAATTTGTTTTTGATAAAGAATATCATGCCTTTAACCCTGATGTGATTAATAGCCTACATACCGCGGTACGGACGGGCAATTATGATAATTATCGTCAGTATGCTGATTTGGTCAATAACCGTCCAGTGGCGACTTTGCGTGATTTACTGCAGCTTAAAACGGACAAGCCTATCGATGTCAGTGAGGTTGAAGATATTTCGGCAATTCTGATGCGTTTTGACTCTGCTGGCATGTCGTTAGGCGCATTGTCGCCAGAAGCGCATGAAGCCATCGCTATCGCTATGAATACCATTGGCGGACGCTCAAACTCAGGTGAGGGTGGTGAAGACCCTGTCCGTTACGGCACGCTACGTAACTCAAAAATCAAGCAAATCGCTTCTGGTCGTTTTGGTGTGACGCCCGCCTATTTACGCTCAGCAGAAGTCTTACAAATCAAAGTTGCTCAAGGCGCAAAACCCGGTGAGGGTGGGCAGCTACCTGGTGGTAAGGTCAACGCTTTGATTGCGCGCCTGCGTTATTCGGTGCCGGGTGTGACGCTCATATCACCGCCGCCGCATCATGATATTTATTCGATTGAAGATTTGGCACAGCTGATTTTTGATCTTAAGCAAGTCAATCCTGATGCGCTGGTGTCAGTTAAGTTGGTTTCACGTCCGGGAGTCGGCACGATTGCCACTGGCGTTGCGAAAGCCTATGCCGATTTGATTACCATCTCAGGCTATGACGGTGGTACAGCAGCATCGCCGCTATCCTCTATCCATCATGCAGGCTCGCCTTGGGAATTAGGGCTTGCTGAAACGCATCAGTCGCTACGGGTCAATGGCTTACGCCATAAGGTTCGTATTCAAACTGACGGCGGTCTAAAGACAGGACTTGATGTGGTTAAAGCTGCGATTCTTGGTGCGGAAAGCTTCGGCTTTGGTACCACGCCGATGATAGCAGTCGGTTGTAAATACTTGCGTATCTGCCATCTGAATAATTGCCCAACTGGGGTTGCCACCCAAAAAGCCCAGCTACGTGATAATCACTTTATTGGTGAAGCTGAAATGCTGATTAACTTCTTTAAATTTGTGGCGATCGAAACGCGTGAATGGCTAGCTGCATTAGGCGTACGTAGTATGGAAGAGTTGGTCGGCCGTACTGATTTACTTGAAGTGCTAGAAGGTACGACAGATAAGCAGCGTCATCTTGACTTAACGCCGTTACTATTTAGTCATCCAGCCAGTAGCGGCAAAGCGCAAACCTGTCAGGTTGCCCGTAATGAGCCGTTTGATAAAGGATTACTTGCTGAGCAGATGATTAAGGATATGCTACTCAATATTCGCCAAGGTAATGGCGGCGATTATAGCTATGCCGTCGGTAACTGTGATCGCTCGATTGGCGCGCGTATCTCAGGTGAGATTGCAGAAGTTTGGGGCAATCTTGGCATGAATGAGATGCCGATTAAGCTGCATTTAACCGGTACCGCAGGGCAAAGTCTGGGTGTGTGGAATGCGGGCGGCTTACATATTGAGTTAGAAGGCGATGCCAATGATTATGTCGGTAAAGGCATGGCGGGCGGCGAGATTGTCATCTATCCACCCAAGGATTCCAGTTTCACCGCGCAAGATACGGCTATCATTGGTAATACTTGTCTATACGGTGCAACGGGTGGCAAATTATACGCTGCTGGTACTGCAGGCGAGCGCTTCGGCGTCCGAAACTCTGGTGCTCATGCGGTCATTGAAGGCACAGGCGATCATTGCTGTGAATATATGACCGGCGGTATTATCACCGTTCTTGGGCGCACAGGTCTTAACTTCGGTGCGGGGATGACTGGTGGTTTTGCTTACGTACTTGATATGGAAGGTGACTTTTTTGATCGCTGTAACCATGAGCTGATTGATTTAAATCGTATCTCAAGCGAGCAAACCGAAGGGCATCGTATCTATTTACAACAAGTCATCGAAAACCATGTGGATAAAACGGCTAGCGCTTGGGGGCAGACCATATTGGCGGACTTTGAGCATTATGCGCGTAAGTTTTATTTGGTTAAGCCAAAAGCGGCAAACATTGCAACCTTACTTAAGACCACCATGGCCGACCCACAATAACAGTCGTCAGGTAAGTATTGTAGGTTAAGTTTGCAATCCAAATATGTTAAGCAGAGCCGTGACAGCAACGAAGTATTAGCGAGTTTTATTAATTTATCACGTTAATTCGCCTCGTATACGTTGACTGTCAAAGCTTCTTATTGAAAAGCCTTATATAAAAGAGACAGCATCATGGCAAAGCGCTTAGACAATGATTTTCAGTTTTTAGATGTACCACGGCTTGAGCCGAGCAAAAAAGATATTGCCACTCGTGCCACCGAATTCGTGGAGATTTACAAACCGTTTGAAAGTGAATCGGTCGCGCAGCAATCGCACCGCTGCCTCGAATGCGGCAATCCGTATTGTGAATGGAAATGTCCGGTACATAATTATATCCCGAATTGGCTGAAACTGGCGGCTGAAGGGCAGATATTTCAAGCAGCAGAAATGTGCCATCAAACCAATACTTTACCTGAGGTTTGCGGCCGTGTTTGCCCGCAAGATCGTTTGTGCGAAGGTGCTTGTACGCTCAATGATGGCTTTGGTGCCGTGACGATTGGCAATGTGGAAAAATATATCAATGACACCGCCTTTGCACTCGGTTGGCGTCCGGATATGTCAGAAGTTATTTGGACGGATAAAAAAGTCGCTATCATCGGTGCAGGACCAGCAGGGCTTGGCTGTGCGGATATCTTAGTTAGAAATGGTGTGACACCGGTGGTTTTTGACAAACGCCCTGAGATTGGCGGCTTATTAACCTTTGGTATTCCTGAGTTTAAAATGGAAAAAGACGTCATGCGTAACCGCCGTGTCATCTTTGAAGGCATGGGTATAGAGTTCCGTCTAGAGACGGAAATTGGCACTGATGTTAGTATCGATGAGCTACTCAGCGACTATGACGCCGTGTTTATGGGCATGGGTACTTACACCTATATGCGCGGTGGCTTTGCTGGTGAAGAATTAGAGGGTGTGTATGACGCTTTAGATTACCTGATTGCCAATGTCAATCGCTGCAATGACTGGGAAAAAAATCCAGCAGACTATATCGATCTAAAAGGTAAAAAGGTCGTGGTGCTAGGTGGCGGTGATACGGCGATGGATTGTAACCGAACCAGTATCCGTCAAGGTGCAGAGCAAGTTATATGCGCTTATCGCCGTGATGAGGAAAATATGCCTGGCTCACGCCGTGAGGTGACCAATGCGCGCGAGGAGGGCGTTGAATTCTTATTCAATCGCCAACCGACTGAAATTATTGGCTTAAATGGTAAGGTTAATGCGGTTAAAGTTGTCACCACACATTTAGGTGCGCCAGATGAACGCGGTCGTCAGCATCCTGAGCCGATTATAAACTCTGAAGAGATTATTCCTTGTGATGCGGTGATTCTAGCCTTTGGCTTTCGTCCGAGTCCTGCCGATTGGTTTGAGACCCAGCAAGTAACGATGGATGACTTCGGTCGCGTTTTGGCTTTAGAGAAGCAGACGTTTAGGTTTCAAACCAGTAACCCTAAAATCTTTGCCGGTGGCGATATGGTACGCGGCTCTGACTTGGTGGTGACGGCCATTTGGGAAGGTCGCGAAGCTGCTGAAGGTATATTAGACTTTTTAGACGTCTAGTTTTCTACAGCAACAGAGCGCCAAGTATTAGCATATACTCATGTTTTTTGTATTATGTGCTAGCATGTTTGACCTTTAACGTCTTTTATCTTTTAATAGGTAAAAGGCGTTATTTTTTGATAATGGCTTTGTGCATTGCTAAATTTATAATCATTACTTAACGCTATTTTTATTCCTTAAATATAAGAGACGTCTTGCGTGAAACTAAATTTTTGGCAACGATTTACTGCACCGCTTATTGAGCCTTATGCACGCTACCAGCATGCCGACGTCTTGCATGCGATACGTTTGGGTAGCGCGGTTCTCACTGCATTAGTGTTAAATGAGCTTACGAACCTGCCGCATGGTGAATGGACGACCATTACTGTGTTTGTGATATTGGGCTTGTTGCAGTATCAAGGGGCGATCTATACTAAGGCTAAAGAGCGAATATTGGGCACCTCACTTGGGGTGGTGGTCGGACTGAGTTTTTTATGGCTGATTCAAGATATCGGTGGTTGGTTGTGGTTGTATTATGCGCTGATTGGCATTATTAGCGGCATCATCGGTTATGTCGCGGTCAAGCAGTTGGGCTATATCGGTCTGCTGACGGGCATTACCATGCTTATGATTGTCTCGAGTCCTGATCACAGTAATATAGCGCAAGATGGTCTGTACCGCGCCTTTAATATTTTGCTTGGCGCTGGGGTGGCAGTAGCAGCGACCTTAGTTTTACCACTTAAATCTACCTTGATGTGGCGATTTTTATTGGCAAGCAACCTTGAAACGTGCAGCAATCTGTATGCAGGAGTTGGAAATCATATTGATGCTGAGGTTTTGGTGCCAAAGCCGTTTAAGTTTAGCAAGGCCACCAGCTTATCAAGTTTGACTTATCCTGCAAGCCGCTCTGTACCTGATACACCGGTTAATAAATCTTTGGTTAAGGCGTTACAAAAAATTAATAAGCGCCTGCTAGCCGTCCGTCCGCATATCGCGGCGACTGCCAGCGAATCAGGAATCGACAAGGAAACGCTAGAGACGATTCAGCGCACGCATCGTAATATTATCGGTACCATTGATTTGTTATTAAGTGCTGCGCCGCGCTTGGCTAATATTGAGATTGACGATGAAAATCATATTCTGCTCATACATTATCAACATGAATTGACGCAAGCGATGCAACATATGGCGGCAGTATTACGTAGCCCAAATGACGAAGTCTTTCGTCCCATTACCCGTATTGCGGTATCAGAATATCCAAGTGTAGAAAGTTTGGGCTTTGAGTGGCAAGGCTATTTTTGGTTAACGCAAACCTTACAAGTACAGTTGCAGGGGCTCAGTGACTTATTGCAAGCGACTCAAGCGCAATGGTTTGCTGCTTCTGGTCTGCGCTACCAGCGCCGCGAACAACGCCGAATTGAACATAAAGGTAGCGAAACTGATTTGCATTTATAAATACCAAGTATCAATACTAAATATCAATGCTAAAAAAACGCTGACCATTTAAAGTCAGCGTTTTTTTATGGGTGATATTCTAAGCTGTCTTTTGAGCTTAATAGCTAGATAATTAACGACCAGTTTTTAGCTTATCCCAATACTGCTGATAGACTTGCAAAGCCTCATCACCGACATCTTCTTGAAATTCAGCTTTTGCTAAGATGTCTTTGCTCGGATAGATGGTTGGATTATTTCTAACGTCATCAGGCATCAATTCACGTGCTGCGATATTAGGCGACGCATAACCTATCTCTTCACTGACGATTTTAGAGTTCTCGGGACGCATTAGATAATCAATAAATTTATGTGCCGCATCGACCTGTTTGGCGTTTTTAGGAATGACGAAGTTGTCCATCCATAATATCGCGCCCTCAGTTGGGTATTTATAAACCAAGCTGGTTAAACCTTCGTTATTAGCAATGATTGCTTCACCATTCCAGCTCATACCAACCGTTGTCTCGCCTTCCATATATGGCATACGTGAGGCGTCTGAGTTAAAAGTTTTTACGTTTGGCATCAAGGTCGTCAGCTTTTCATAGGCTGCCTTAATCTCATCAGGATTGCTGCTATTACCTGAGTAACCAAGGGTCAATAGTGCCATGCCAAACACTTCACGCATATCATTCATCAGCATCACTTGACCTTTAAACTCAGGACGCCATAAGTCATTCCAACTATTAACCGTAGCAGGATCAACCGTTTCGCCGTTGATAGCAAGACCAGTGCTGCCCCACATATAGGGAATCGAGTATTTATTATCAGGATCAACTTTAGTATTAGTAAATGAAATATCGAGGTTTTTAAAATTACTCAATTTAGATTTATCAAGCTCTTGCAATAAGCCTTCTTTAGCCATTTTTTCGACATAATAAGTTGATGGAATCGCCAAGTCATATTGGCTAGAATCATCAAGCAGTTTTAGCTTGGCATACATCGCTTCATTGGAATCAAAGGTGGTGTAATTAACTCGAATCCCAGTCTCTTTAGTAAAGCCATCGAGAATCTCTTGTGGCATATACTCTGACCAGTTATAGAGATTGAGCGTGACATTACTGGGAGCAGCACTACCATCAGCCGCGGCATTGTCAGATTTGCTACAGCTAGCAAGCGAAAGCCCAATAGCAACGCACAACAGCGCTTTAGGTAGCATTCGGGTAAGGTTGCTAGTTGAAAGACTTGATGATAAATGGGACAAGATGGCTCTCCTAAATAGGGCAAAAAGATAAAAATGGGCGCATGATACCGTTATAGTATATTCATTATACGGTTATGGTTATCCTAAGTCGAAATTTAAAGGGCAACTGCTTGAATTTGCTTAGTTTTACTTAAAGTATATAAAGGTAGTGAGAATAGCTCCACATTATGCAATCCGTTAATCATGCTATGATTGGCGCTGTCTAGTTTTTAGTGTCATTAAAATAAAGCCATCAAAATAAGCCTTGTTTTCTATAAGTATCAAATAATAAAGGATAAAACATAATGAATGAGATTCAAGCGGCTATACCAGCATTATTGACCAATAAAGTCGCCATAGTTACAGGCGCGAGTCGTGGTCTCGGTGCGCAAATTGCTCAGCAAATGGCAGCGGCAGGCGCGATTGTTTGTGTCAATTATCTCAATAGTAAAGCGGCTGCTGAAACAGTCGTTAATGATATCGAAGCGGCAGGCGGGCAAGCGTTTGCTTATAAAGGTGATGTGACTGACTTGGCTCAGATGCAAGCAATGGCAGCGGAAGTTATAGAACGTTTCGGGCGTATTGATATCTTGATTAATAATGCTTTGCCGAGCTATCAGTTCAACCCAAGCGCTGATTACACCAGTATTGAGACCGTTAAATGGGCGCATTTTTCTCAGCAAATAGATGGTATCGTCAAAGGCGCAGTTAATACAGTGCAAGCAGTCTTACCGCAAATGAAAGCCCAGCAGATGGGCAAGATTATCAATATCTCAACCAACCTTGTTTATAATCCGGTGGTGACTTATTACGACTATACTACGGCAAAATCTGCGCTCATTGGTCTGACGCGTAATCTAGCGGCTGAGCTTGGACAATATGGTATCCGTGTTAACTTACTGGCAGGTGGACTGTTGAAAACTACTGATGCTAGTAAATTAACGACTGAAGAAGTGTTTGATTATATCGCTACGACGACGCCATTGCGCCAAGCAACCTCAGTTGCCGATTTTGCCAATTCAGTATTGCTAATGGCGTCAGACTTGAGTTCGGCTATCACTGGTCAATCTATCGCGGTTGATGGTGGTTTGACGATGCCGTAATGGTTCGATTATTTATGAGATAAATTTGAATCAATTGTAAAAGAGAGATGATATGAATAACCAAAAAATTGCTGGAATCATCACTGCTGTGATAGGTCTGTGCGGCATCATGGCATTTTTTAATACGGGTGGTATAGACACGCCACTTTTGAGCTGGCCATTAGAAACGTATTTAGGTGTGGCGTTTAGTATTGGGTGGTTGACCAATATGCCAACATTTTTGGCTTATCTAATCGCTGCATTAATATTCATTTTGATTGTTTTTAGCCTATACAAACTGGGTAGTTGGGTTTATGGGTTGGTAGCGGGGCGTGGTTAAAAACTATAAACTACCTTAATCTCTAAAAGATAAACGCAGCTGGAATTTTATATATTTTGATAAATCATAAAGACCAAGCTCGTATTGACGAGCTGATTGAGATTCTTCATCATGGAGTAGGGCTGAACGATGCCAGTATCAAAGGCACACTCAGAATCATGGGCAAAAAACTGACCGATGAGATACCGCTTGGCGCGGAGTCACCTACGTTTATTGCTCGAAAACGACTTATATTAATAGGACTGCAAGCAAAGCGGTTGAACGCTCTTTTAAAGTGCCTTGTCTCACTCATATCATTATTCATATTTGTAGTTATGATTTGGGCAGTCTATCCAAATGTAAAATGGTGGCTACTGCTTATTGTATTTATTTTAACTTATTGGTTGTATTCCTCAATTAGAGATGTTTGGCAGATTGGACGCTTAATTCCTGCCATAAAATCGATAGAACAAATTTATACTGATCCTATACTCAGTGTCCAAAATCAGCGTGTCCACGATGTAGGCAAATATGCTCGTCAATTTGCCAAACCACGATTTATCACTCGTCTTATTGCTCTATTTATTATGGTGATGAGCGCATATTTGATGGTTATTTTCTATGCAGAAAAGCCGATGCAATTATTGGGGTTTTATTTCTTAGCGCCTTTTATGTTTATGATAGCTGTTGGACTAATATTTTATCCCATTAATAAAGTGGAAAATATGCACCTGTATGGCATTACCCAAATGCCATACAAGTATATGCCTTTTGGTTTTAAGTTGTGTTTGCTTATAGGATTAGTACTGAGTGTAGTGATGCTGGGAGCAGATTGGCTTGGTGTGGATGCGTTTAATCAATTTAAACAATAATGTAGGAGTAATTAAACGCAGTATAGCTAATATAATTTAAGCTTTTCTCTTTTACAATTTTTGAACTGACTGCTAGACTACAAGTAAATGCTCAACCACTGCTTGTATTCCATATTCTTCAATCGTACCAGTGACAAAATCTGCACGCTCTATAAGTTCTGCTTTTGCATCGCCCATTGCTACGGCAAACCCGACCAAATCAAACATCTCTAAATCATTCAACCCATCACCAAATGCCATGCAATCCTTCGCATCAATATCGTAATGCAGGCATAAATCTATGATACCTCGTGCTTTGGACGCTTCTGCTGGCAAGATATCTGCGCCAATATGATGCCAATGCACCAGTTTTAAATCATCCTGAGCGAAATCAACCTCCTGCATTTTCTCTTCTTGGTTGTTAAAAAATACCGAGCATTGATAAACCGTATTGGCCTTATGATAATCTGGGTCAAGGATAGAATTTGGCGTGATTGCATTGTATTCACGCAGACGTTCGTTCTCATGTGACCATGCAATATGCGTTGCGGAGTCAAATTTATGGATGAGTTCACTTTTTTGGCATAACAGCACAATTTTGTTGGTCTGCGTATCTGTTAATGGGTAATGACTAATCATGCCCTC
This sequence comes from Psychrobacter sp. DAB_AL32B, assembly GCF_002224105.1. NCBI lineage: Bacteria > Pseudomonadati > Pseudomonadota > Gammaproteobacteria > Moraxellales > Moraxellaceae > Psychrobacter > Psychrobacter sp. DAB_AL32B. The sequence continues at coordinate 37,968 of NZ_NEXU01000030.1, forward strand.
TTTATTAAAGCTGTATTGTCCATTCATACAGATGATAGCATCTAATACATCGGCATCTAATAACGCTAAGATATCCGCAGGCAATATGGCTTTTGAGCGTCCGGTTGAAATCACCAGTTTAATATCAGTCTTAGCTAGCGCTTCAAGCGTTGCTTGGTTATGTTTAGCGATAATGCCGTTACGGCTTAATGTGTCATCGATATCAAAAAAGATGATTTTGGGTGTGGGGGCTTTATTATTCATAGTGAGTTTAACAGTCCTATTATGTTACATATTACCATCGCTAGTGATTTAAAACGTATTAACTATAAAGAAGTAGCGTGGTTGTAATAAAATGAATTCATGTAGTTTTGCTAATGTTATGTGGCTATCCATCATATGCCATCACTTCTGCTCAGGATAAATTATTGCTAAAGCATCTAAAAAATGTCCGCTCTCAGGGTACAACATATTTAAACTTCTATCTTCATCATCTTCGATAGCTATATTAAAATTACTGTTGCCCAACTCTTTTACTAGCCATGATAGAAAATCACTAATACTTTCGCTAGCCACAATTTTCCGCTCTTCATCACGACCAAAGTTAATTACTTGTCCAACTATACCAAGCTTGTCTGGATCTAAATCTATTCCTAGAAAGTTTCCGCCATGGTCGTGGGCAAATGGTACCCAAAATGGATTGCTATTAGCCTTTTTAACATAACCGTCAGGAGTTGATTTCATCCATTCACCCATCGAATTAAGTTCATCTTCTCCTAACTCTTCCATTATCTGTTTTTCTAACTCAATACTTTTAATAATTTTTTTGATAGGCATGAATTCTAAGCCATACCAAGGACCAGTAGCGGCATTACCCATTTGTCCATTATGCCATTGATATAATGAAATAAAATCTTCTGGTAAGCTTCTGCCAATTGTTTTTTCTAACAATTGAACTTCTTCTAAAGTAGCAGGCGGATTCAAATCTTTCACAACCTCAGGTAGATGCTTTTCGAGCCAGTTCTCAAATATGGTTAAATCTTCCATGATAAGTCCTTAATTAAGATTCATTTTTTAGTAGTTATATCGCTCTAACTACCCAACCACCTCAACACTCGTCACATTCTGAAAGCCTCTTGGCAACTGACCGCCACGACTACCACGTTTCGCAGTATAATTCGCTAAATCCATCGGTTTTAAGGTCACATGACGCTTACCTGCTGTAATAATAAGGCTGTCTTGTTTGCTTAGTGGCGTGATGGCAA